>NZ_SDAK01000002.1 GCF_004210295.1 Lactococcus sp. S-13
TAAACCAACCATGTAGCTAGGATAACCTTGTAAAAATACAATTGCAAGGACAAACATCAATATTGGACCAATAATCCAGTTTTGAATAAGAGAAAGTAAGAGTACTTTCCAATCTTTAAATACTTTCCCCATTTCTCCATATTTCACTTTTGCCAATGGAGGATACATCATGAGAATTAAACCGATAGCAATAGGTATAGATGTAGTGCCGATTGATAGGTTATTAATAGTTGTTGCAACACTTGGTACAAAATATCCCAAAGCTACACCTATACCCATTGCTACAAAAATCCATAATGTGAGGTAACGATCTAAAAATGAGAGCTTCTTAGTTACTTGATTCATTTTTTACTTTTCTCCTAATTTTGTTGTTTCTTTACCAACTCCTGATAATTATTATTTCCACCCGATAAGTTATAAACTTCTTTAAAGCCTTTATTTCTCAATACATTTTGAGAAGCGTTACCTGTCACTCCTTTATTACAATAAACAATTGTTTTCTTATTTTTATCAAGTGTTGAAGCCTTTTCTCGTAGCTCTGACAATGGTATGTTAATAGCGTTAGCTACATGATTTTTTTCATAACTTTTTGGAGCTCGGGTATCAATAATTGTAATATTTTCATTGTTTTTTTGAAGTTCCATTAAGTCATGCGGAGTGATAAGTGGAGCTGTTGTTAGTGCATTGGTTAATGCCATACCTGTATATGCTAATGGATCTTTTGTAGTAGAAAATGGTGGTGCATAGGCTAAGTCCATGTGGAATAAGTCTTCTGCAGTGACTCCTAAAGTTATTGTTGAAGCAAAAACATCTATCCTTTTATCAACTCCTTGAGGACCAATAATTTGCACACCCAAAATACGATGAGTGAGCTTGTCAGCCACTGCCTTAATAACCATTTCTTTACCGTGCATATAGTCTGGTTTATCTGCCTTAATATTAAACAATACTGCAACTTCATAACCTTCAGCTAAAGCTTCTTTTTCTGTTAGTCCAGTTTGAGCAATTGTTAAATCAAAGAAACGCAAGATACCAGTTCCTAAAACACCTTGAAATCGAAGGGGACCACCTGTCATAGCATCTCCTGCAATTCTCCCCATCTTGTTTGCTGTGGAAGCTAAAGGACGATAAGTAGGCTTGCCTGTAATAACGTGGAAACTTTCTGCTACATCACCCACTGCGTATACTCCAGGTATATTCGTTTGAAGTGTACTATCTGTAGCAATTGCACCTGTTTCTCCAAGTTTTACGCCAATGGATTGAGCTAAGGATACATTAGGTTGGACACCAGTTGCTAAGATATACATATCCGCAGATAATTTTGTTCCTTTATTGGTGATTGCTTCATCAAGTCGAGAACTTCCAATTAACGTTTGTATTGTTTCTTCAGATCGGAAATCAATGCCTTGTTTTATCATTTCATCTTCAATACGAATAGACATATCCCAGTCTAAATGTGACATAGGATGCTTACCACGTTGAAGAATTGTGACTTCAATTCCACGTGCTTTAAGCTGCTCAGCAACTTCAAGACCTATATATCCTGCTCCTACAATTACAGCAGTCATAGGCTTTTCGTTTTCAATAAAAGACTTAATTTTTTTTCCGCTATTAATATTTCTCACTTGAAAAACATTTTCGAAATGTTTACCTAAAAATGCATCAGGAGTACGATATGTTGCTCCTGTAGCAAAAACTAAAACATCATAGTTATCTTCAAATACATCCCCAGTTAATAAATTTTTTACTGTTACTATTTTTGTAGAATGATTAATGCATAGTACTTCATGTGAAGTATGTATATCAACGTTATAACGCTTTTTAAACCACTTTGCATCACGTGGTGTCAACTCTTCAAAATCAGCTATTTCTCCACCAATTGCGTAAGGAATACCACATACAGCATAAGAAATATCAGTATCTTTATCATAAAGAGTAATCTCTGCACTTTCTGTATTTCTACGTGCTTTAGCAGCTACACTAGTTCCAGAAGCAACAGATCCAATAATAATTATTTTCATAGAAGTACTCCATTTTCCTATTTTTCAAAGTTAGGTTGCCATTTTTCAACAGCGTATTTATTATCAGAGAGCTTAGCAACCTTTTCAATCCATTTGATTTCATTTGAAGCTATAGCTTTCAAAACAGCATTATTTGTATGAGTAGCAACCATGCTTTGGTTTACTAACCACCAAGTATGAGCAATATTTGCTCTATCTAAATCATCAGCGAGTCTCATTGATTCATAAACAGGTGTTGTCTCAGGCAATGTGACCATAAGAACTTCTGTTTCTTCAGGATTTTGCAAACGAGGGAGTAGTTTCTGAATTGCTTCAGGAACTTCACCATTTGTTCTTTCCACTTCTTTAGCATAACTCTGTGTAGATTTTAAAAGTAACAATGTATGACCTGTTGGAGCCGTATCAATGACAACTATTTCATCTTCAGCTTTTCCAACTATTTCAGCAAAAGCACGGAATACAGCGATTTCTTGTGTACAAGGAGATTCTAAATCTTCTTTGATATAATCAAAATCATCCCCTGACATAGTTTCTCGTGCTTTAGCTAATACTTCTTCTTTGTATTCTCGAAGTTCTTTTTCTTCATCAATATGACTATAAGATAAGCCTGAAGTATCACCTAAATAAAAATTAAGATGGTCTGCAGGGTCTGTCGTTGCCAGATGAACTTTTTTACCACGTTTTATCAAGGCTTGCGCTATTTTTATTGCTATTGTCGTTTTACCAACTCCACCTTTACCCATTGTAAAAATAATTTTCTTATCTGTATTAACAAAATTATTAATAATATCAGATATATCGGAATAATCTATAAAGTTTGAACTTATTAATGCAATCTCTGGTTGTTTTTCAGATAGAAGCACACGTATTTTATCTAAACCAGTGACATTATATGGTCGTAACGGGATATAAAGCTGTTCGTAGTCTTTTAATTCTTGAGGTAGGTTATCTAAATCATTTCTTTGTTGATTATAAATAATTTCTGATATTTCATCGTCGGCACTATCTAACAAACCATTGATGATTAATTTTTGATTATGGATACCTAAATCAGAGAGATCCTTTGAAGCTTTGCTTGCTTCTTGAATTGCTGCTCTTTGTGGACGAGTTACAAGCATTAAGGTGGTTAATTTACCGTCAGATAGGGTTTCTACAGCCTGTTCGTAGCTTTCTTTTTTATCACCTAGTCCAGAGAGTTGACCTAAACAAGAAACACCTATATCATTTTCATCTAAATAATTAGACCATGCAGAAGGTAATGCAAGCATTCTTAACGTGTGACCTGTTGGAGCTGTATCGAAAATAACATAATCATACTCGCTCTCAACTGACTTATCAGTTAAAAACGCTGCAAATTCATTAAACGCTGCAATTTCCACCGTACAAGAGCCAGATAACTGTTCTTCCATATTTTCAACTACAGAATCTGGAAGAACTCCTCTATAAGGGCCTATAATACTCTCTTTATAATCATTAGCAGCAGTGATAGGGTCAAAATTAGCAACTTTTAGATTTGGAATTTGATCAATAGCTTTTGGTTTATTTGTTAGTTCAGTTTGAAAAACATCTTGAAGATTTGAAGCAGGGTCAGTACTTACAAGAATTACCATCTTTCCTGAATCAGCGAGATTAACGGCTGTTGCACATGCAGAAGTTGTTTTACCAACTCCACCTTTACCTGTAAAAAAGAGATACTTTGTTAAGCCTATTTCTTGCGGATTATATAACTTCATTTTCTTTCCCTCAATTAACAACATCCTGTATTTCCGCCACAACAAGGACCTTTAGTTTTCGATTCAACTTCTACTCCTATTTCTTCATCAACAACGCAACAACCTTCTGAGGTATCACAGCAAGAGCCACTCTCCGCTTCATCAAGAGTTTCACAATGTGCCTGAAATTCTGACATTGTTGGATAGTCACCTGTTTTTATCACTTTACCATCTACCATAGTTACAGGCAATATTTCATTACCTTTGCTTTGAAGAAGGTTCAAAATAGTTTTGTTGACAACAAACACTTGCGGATTGCTTGTCAAATTATATCGAAATGCTTTGATTTCTTTATTATCTTTTAAACTATCCATCAAATTTGTGATACGTAATAACTCTGAATCAACTGATGGCCCACATACTCCTGTAGAACAACACATTGCTGGTTCAAATATTTCAATTTTTTTCATTTTAATCTATTTCCTTCTTTATTGCTGCAAGAGCAATCATTTATTTCTATGCCACATATGCATGTTTTGTCATCATGAGAAAAAAGAGATTTACATAAATCTTGAAAATTGAATGTAAATTTTTCACTCAATGAATAGTAATTCCACGTTGCTTTTTTCTCAACCGTTATTATTTCCGCTTTTTCTAGCACTTTCATATGGTGTGAAAGTGCTGGTTGAGAAAAATCAAAGTGTTCTAAAAGATCGCAAGCACATTTTGTTCCACATGAAAGTAAATCAACAATCTTTAAACGGTTTGGTTCAGCTAAAGCTTTAAGTCCAACAACCATATTTTCATAGTCCATATTATTCCTTCCTAAAACATAAATAATCATTTATATATATAAATATAAATGATTATTTATGTTTTGTCAAATCAAATATAGATGAATTATCAAGAGTGTTAGAGTTACAACTAAGAGATTTTATTTGGACAAAATTAAGGGCACCTCTAATAACTACCAATTAATTCACCTCTAAATGAAATTAGAAAAAAAGGTTCTGTTGCGAAGTTTGAAAATCAAACTCGCCCTTTCTGAACTCCAAATATCTTAGGCTGGTATTCCCATTAATACCTTGATTTCAGTAGACACCGAAAAGCCGAAGAGCGTTCCATTTCTTCGGTTCTTTTTATATATTCCTCGAAGGGTCTCCATGCCTTTAATCGTGGAAGATGCTGTACGGAGACTTTGATAAAATTTATTCCGTCGTTTAATAGGTCGATGGTCTTGTTCTATTAAATTGTTAAGATACTTCACAGTTCGGTGCTCTGTCTTAGTATATAAACCCACACTCTGTAACTTTCTAAAGGTGGAGCCAAGAGAAGGTGCTTTATCGGTCACAATTGATTTCGGCTCACCAAACTGTTTATGGAGTCGTTTTAAGAAAGCATAGGCTGCTTGCGTATCCCGTTTCTTTCGTAACCAGATATCTAAGGTTAGGCCGTCCGCATCAATTGCACGATAAAGATAATGCCAACGTCCCTTAATTTTGATATAGGTTTCATCCATTTTCCACGAATAGAAGGACTGTCTATTTTTCTTCTTCCAAAGATGATAGAGGACTTTACTGTACTCTTGAACCCAGCGATAAATCGTAGTGTGACAAACATTTATTCCACGATCATACAGTAGTTCTTGAACTTCACGATAGCTCAGATTGTAACGCAGGTAGTAACCAACAGCGACAATAATCACATCTTTTTGAAATTGTTTCCCTTTGAAATGATCCATCTGTCTACCCTCACTCTCGTTTTCTTACATTTTACAATAAATCAGGAGTTATGGGGAACTTTGCAACAGAACCATATTCTTTATCCTAAATCTACGCTATAGGTAGACTTAGGATAAAGAAAGTTATACGTAACAAACCCAAAAAGGCGCTAAAGTCTAACCTGCTTCGGCGTCTTTTTACTTTTTATCCTTAATCATTGACACTCACATTTTGAATATGTTATAATAAGTTTGTAGTCGGAAGTGCGACTAACGACTTTCAGGTTTAAGGAGGTAATATGGACATTAAAGATGTAATGACAACAAGAGAGCTTGCAGAAGCATTGAATCTAAATCAAGCTTATGTTTTGAGAAGAGCCAAGGAGGAGTTGGAAATGAATGTTGATTACAGAAGTACTGGGAAACGGAGTTATATATTTGCTCCATCTGCTTATGAAAAAATGAAAGTTAAAGCAATCCCAAAACTGGTAAAAGCAGCGATGTTGCCCAATTTACGTATATACTTAGAATTTGATAATGGTGAAAGTCGTTATTTAAGTTCTCAGTTAGAACAAGATTATTTTAAAAATATTAAGAAGATAAGAAACTGGGCAGTGGGATTTAATATGATTCCAACGATCTCATGGCAAGGAACTGAGTCATCAATTGATGAGAATGGTAATTTAAAAATAGCTGGTAAGACTTATACAAGCCAAGAGCTTTATGAAAAAAGCACCCATCATATTTGAAATGATACTCCTTGAACAATTATCAAATAACTAGACGTATCCCCCCTCAAGACTTATGAGGGGGTTTCTTTTACTCTCAAAGAATTTACATCTGGATTGATATCAATAATGAGATATAAAAAGAAAAAAACTCATAACGGTTAAGTTATGAGCTATTCAAAGGATGAATTGCAAATTTAATTGCAATTTGAATTGACAAAATTAAAGATAACTTATATAATTTAATTATAGATAATTAAGTTAAATAAAAAAGGACTTGCTCGAAACAAGTCCCAATGTAGCCGATTAAAAGTCGGTGGCAGAATTGATTCTAAGAACCGTTTACTCAGCCAAAGTACAGACGGTTCTTATTTTTTTGTGATTTTTTCAATCAACAAGATGACAAACGTGAACAAATTGATTAGTAAACTACAAATTGCAGTAACTAACATTGCCACAGCCACCATAAGAGTGCTCCTTTCTGTTGGATTTTAAACTTACATACATAAGCCTCACCACCTTTCAGAGCCACCATCTATTTAAACTTCTACTCAACTATTATAACAAAAAAACCCTTCGCAAGCCACCAGGACTAGCGAAGGGTTTTCATTTTATTCTCAGAGAATTTACATCTCCAATTCATCAGATTTATCATAATCATTTGTCACATCACGAGCTGTTCCTGTATTTCTAACCGTTCTTCTGTGAGTGCGGTAACTTTTTCGTGTTGAGCAAAAATTTGACGAGAAAACTCTTGAGAGAAATTATTTGCCAAGGCAAAACTACGTAAAAGATTCACTTGTTCAGAAGTCTCCTCAAAGGTTTTTAGTACCGATTGAGCAATTTCTTGATAGTAACTATCTTCTTCAAGGAAAGCCCCAAATTCCTCTATAATATTGTATTTAGCAATATCAAGAGCAAGGTTAAGTTGTTCGCTTGTATAATTGGGAAGTTTTGAAACGGATTTCTCAATATACGCTCGCATAAACCGAGAGAGCGACTCATTATACTCATCTAAATCGAAGTCGCCCAACAAGTAATCTTGTCCTGTCAACTCTCCGACCGTGTTCACAAGCACTCGTTCGTCCAAAATCGTCTCTTGAAAACGGAACGCTTCATGTAACGTGGTTTGTGTGATGTCATAGAGTGTTTCTTTGGTTCTTCCATTCTCATCCCAAAGTCTAACACTTGCTTTTTGCCCGAACTCAACACTAGATTCTGTGCTTAAATCTTTCCAATATTGAAAAGAACCTAAAAGCGTGGCTTCTGGATTCTGTATATAAATGGACACAATATCATTGATTTTTCGATGGTGGTGGAGTTGATTAAAATTTAAAAAATTTAGTTTTTCTTCTCTTGAAAGCGTATTGAAATTCCCTAAGAAATCATTCATTGCTTGTATGACTTGTTCTCTTTTCATATTGTCCTCACATTTCTAGCTGATCATTTAACATTTTATTTTCTAAATAGTCTGTACGATTTTCTTCTAGGAGTTTATTAAAGTTCTTATTTAATTCCTCCCAATCAAGCTCATCTCCATACTCAGCAGTTAGAGTATCGTGTTCTACGCTAAAGCTTGATACAAATTCACGTAAGGAAAGTTCACCCGAACCAACCTTACTCCAAAAAACATAATCATCTTCTGTTTCTACCAGCTCATCAAAAAAATCTTCATAAGTTTCAATTCCAATATCTACCTCTTTGGGATTCAGTTCATAGGCAACCTTGAGAAGCAAATCAGGAGTTGGAGCTACAAAGAAATCATTTAGCATGATGAGATTTTCATCATGGACTGGAATTAATTCTTCTTTATCTCTCCAATATTCTTCCTCATCCATAAATGACTGGGTTTCTGTGAGTGCCTCTGCAGTTATTACTGAAAAATAAGAACTTTGTTTCTTTGCTTCCTCATCCGCTATCCCTATAAATTCAATCGGATCTAGCTTTTTACGTACTTCGTCCTCGAAAGCCCAGCTATTGACAATATTTTCTAAAGAGCTGGACGCTAAAAGCAGCTTTCCAGTCCCCGAATAAAGCTCATAATGAGGGTCATCAATTTTTGATAAGCCTAACTTCACTTGTGTTCTATAGACCTCCAAAGCATCCAAATGGTTAGCGTTTAAGGCTTGATAAACCTCCCAATCGAGCCCAGCTTCTCCGACTTCTTTTTGTGTGGCATTATCAGCCACTTCACTATATCCAAAAGGCTCAAAGCCTCCTTCTGACAAATAAATGACTGATTGATAACGCTCAAACCAGTTTGTAACCAAATCATTCAATTTTTCTTGTGAGATTTCCATTTTTATTCTCCTTACTTTTGTACTGCAGTCCCATCGCTGTAGTTGATAATCGCATTTGGACTGATATTATCAAGGGTAACTTGTGTATTCCCATTATCATCTATTGTCTCGTTCCCTCCAACCGCAACTTTTACAGCTTTACCCTTTTTATCAAAGCCGTGATAAGAAAGGCTCACTTGTCTTGGAATCAGTTCATTTGCTTTGTAGAGTGGAGTGACTTGATAATTTAACCAGTCGTTAGGGTGTGTTTTAAGCCATACAGCGAGCCGATTTTCATAATAAAGCATACTCTTAGGATTGGAATCATCCATTCCTGAGAGGCTGCCTGCATTGAGATATGCTGTTTCAGGGACAAGGTTTTTCGGCTCATCATTCAGTCCTGAAAATTGATAACCGACCAAATGTCCTCGATTCATAAGCCAATGCCCGTTAAATTTGTAGTTATGCCAGCCAACAGGATTATAAGAAAGCCTTGGCTCTCTTTTTTGACTGGGTAAATCTTTGGCTTGGAGTTGAATTTGTGCGCCTGTTGCTCTTTTCAATAGATCAAGAGGGCTTAATTTAATTTGATAAGCAGCTCTAAAGGTTGAATTAGGCTTTGTTGGAGGAGTTGCTAAACGGGAAGAGCTTGTACTGCTTTTAGGGGTTGTATTGGTAAAAATTGAAGTAGGATTAGCAACTCGAGTGATTTTTTCTCCCAAGTCGATCCCTAAAACTTTAGGCAGAACAATTGCCCCAGAGATAAGCAATAGAATCAGAAAGACAAGGACTTGTTTTGCTTTCTTCATCCCATCACCATGTCTTTATCCGTTGTTACTTCAGATAGATTTTGTTCATATTCTTTGGCATGATAGGTTAAAACATCATTCCAATCTTTTCCATAGGCTGGATCAGGACGATCGTCCTCAAAAAGGATAGACTCCCCGTTCCATTCAAGTACAAGATCGTTTTGTTTCTCGAATTTTTTCCAAAACTTACTTCCATATTCATCGTTATCAACACAAATATGAATGGAGCGTTCCATTTCTTTTGGCTCTTGACTCATTCCATAGGTTGCCTGCGCATAATTCATGGCGAGTTCAACACGATTGGCATTAGATGTTCCACTCACCGAGAACAGTAAGCAATCTTTAATTTCAGGGTGGAGCGCCCAGTAGGACAATAAGTCAACAGGCGCTTCAAAAATATAAATATCTTTGACCTTCCCACTTCCTATTTTGATGTTATAGCCAAAGTTTTCCGAGTTTTTTGCAATCCCTTTAAAGTAAGGATTTTCCTCATCAGGACGATAAACCGTTCCTTTGACATCTGCACCAACCACTTGCCCATTTTTGTACCAAGGAAAAACAATTTGTTGGTATTTGTCTTGAATGATATATCGTTTTTCGATTAGTAATTTTACTAATTTTTCGGGAAGTTTTCGTTTATTGACCAATTGGTCTGTGGCACGATCTGCATTAGGAGAGGTTTTAAAATACCAATAAAAAGGTTCTTTAGGCTGCGGAGTGTGGTTGATTTCAACAAGGCTGACATCCGTTTTTCGTAAGTGTTCCACTGCTTTTGCAAAATCTAACCCTGTTTCGTTTTGGACAAGGGCAATCACATCCGCCCCCTTGACTCCTGTGCGATAATTCGAGTAGGTATTGGTATGAGCATTAAACTGATATGCAAGGTTTTTACCTGAGCGGTAGCCTGACCCTACCTTAGTTATTGGGAGTCCTAGAGATTCCGCAATTTTTAGAATGTCTTTAGCATTCGCTTCTTTAATTTGTTCATCTGTAACCATAATTTTTCCTTTCAAAAAAACAACACAGTTCAATATTCTGCGTTGTTTTCGTATTCAATTTCTTCTTTCATTCGTTCATAGTCACGAAGATTTTTTTGTTCATTATAGGACTTCTCAAATGCAGCATTCAAGTGATTTAAACTTCGTCCCCTCCCATGAAATGAAGACGGGTAATTGGGATATTTTACAAGTAACTTTGCTTGTGTTTGATTAGCTTTGTAAAACTCATTCATATCTTTTAACAGTCCATTTCCAAGACTGGCTTTAAGATCATTAAGTTTATTCTCCTTAAAGTCATCATAGCGACTCTCCCCATAAGTCTCTTGGTAAAAGAATACGGCATGATCCAATGCTTCATTGAGCTGTTTAAATTCGTCAGAATGGTAACGTTGGATATAGTCGTCAATGAACTCCTCTATCAAAGGACGAACACCATTGAGCGCATTGTTATTGTATTTCCAAAGTGAACGATTAGAGGGGAGTTGCTGATAAATTTCATCGTATGCTTTTTGAAGTTGACGGTCACGACTAAGGGCATGGTAGAGTGAATCACGCTTGCCCACGTGTTGCCTGGAGAGGTCATTAATTTTGGATAACATCTCGCTCTGATCCGCAATAGCACTTGCGACCTGTGACTTAATCCGCTCCAAGTTTTTCTGATTGAGTTTTCCTTTGTAGTCCCAAATCACTTCTCCTGTTTGAGAGGAATAAAGGCGATTACCTTCTTTGTCTAGAGGATAGTATTTTTTTCGAGTCGGTTCAGGTTCAACCATCGCAATATGGACATGAATGTTGTCTGTATTGTAGTGGATTGCGGCAGTCCAAACAGCTCCTTCCATTCCCTCGTTATGAATCAACTCTTTCATAGCACTGCGTGTTCCATTCATCACAGCTTCTTCATCTAATAAATGAGTGTGGGGATCATATCGTCCATGTTTCTCGAGCCATGCATTATCGAAAGAAACAACGTGCTGCCACATGAGGGAACGATTGTCTTGGGCTTGATTGAATAAGACAACCATCTGCTCCATTTGCTCAGGAGTGAGGAAGTCATGAGCCTCACTAAATAAAGCAGAGGTTTTTTCAGGATTGCTCATATATTGATTGTAAGCTTCAAAGTTCGATGTCTTTAAATCATCCATTGCAACATTGTACCAATCATAAGCTTTGGTACGTACTGCTTCAGACCGATTCATATAGTCAAGATAAGATTGAAAGCCTTTAGAGGTAGGGGAAACAAACTTGGTCGAATCAATGACCCCTGGGCTACTCATTTAAGTCCCTCTTCCCATTTTTCCATCTCATAACTAGCACGTTCAGCTCGTTCTTGGCGAATCATTGTTAACATATCTTTCCACTTCCCATCAAGGATGGCAAACGGTTCTGAACGGTAGTCTGCGATTGTTTTTGCTTTGGGAAAAGGCTGATCTGGACGAAGCACTTCTCGCTCATAAAATTCAGTATTTTTGATTTGAGAAAGTATCCAAGTTTGCTTTTCCGTTGCTCGAAGCGCAAGTCTCATTTGAAGGAGTTCTGGCTTTAAAAGCCTTGTGAATTCCTCTAAGATGGTACTCCGTTCTTCAAGCATTTTTTGTTGCACTTCATTTTGAATAAGAAGTGCTTCAAGTGCTTGTAAAGGCGTCCCGCTAAAAGACTCAAAATAATCAAAGAGTTTGGGGTGGCGTTGCTTTGTAAGTTGGATATTTATTTTTTCAGCCATTGGCTAATTCCTTTCTTCTATCTGAGTAATTAAGACATGAATTAAGTCATTATTTTTTTTGAGTTGTGAGGCAAGGGCTAACCTGATTTTGCTTTCAGAATCCATTTCTAAAAACTCCCCTGCAGACATCAATTCTTTTCTTATCAATCGACGCAAATATTCCTGTCTACTAATCTTTCTTTGTTTTGCAAGTCGGTCTAATTGAGCAACTTCCTTCTCTGCTAAAAAACGAAGTTTAATCTCCATTTGTTTCCTCCGCATCGAGAAAGTTTAAAGCTCGCTCCATGACCTGATTGTTCTTTTCAAGTTGGGGAATAATTTTGGTGACTTCTTCTTTGAAAAAAGTGCGATGGGCTTCTAAAAAATTTGTTCCATCGAGGTACTCTCCGATGATTTTTGAAATGAGTTTATCCCTCGAAAGTTTGTTCTCATTAGCAATCTGGTCAAGATTTTTCACTTGCTCATTGGTCAATGTTCTAACTTTAATTTCCATCTGTCCCCTTTCTTGAAGAGCTTTTTTGGTTTTCTAATCTAATTTTGTGTTTTTTTAATAAGAGCATAAGATAAACTGTCCCCAAAAGTTGGGTAAAGTCGCAGTGCGACTTGTTTTAGCTAGGGGTCAGATTTTTTCTCATTTATAGTGATTGTATAGGATTTAAAATGGCTCAACCACAACCTCGTATAGTGTTATTATAGGATTGTATTATGAGAGTTTTCTTATTTTATAGTGTATGTATAGTGTTTTTTGAGGCTGTTTTGAACCGATTAAGGAAGAAAAAAGCTCTGTTTTCTTCCTTTGGTCAACATTGGTCAAACGCTCACTATTGACTTAGAATATTACGTTGTTCTTCAACCTTTTTTTGGTTGTCTTTAACGGTTTTAATTTGACTATTGATTCCTGAAATCGAATTATTATTTGACTGAATTTGGGAGAAAATCTCTTTTTGCTGGTCTGAGGTTTTTAAGTCCATATCTGCCAAATAAAGTTGATTTTCTTTATTTAGGGCTTTAATTTGAGCATTAAATTTGGCGATGTCTTTGTCGTATTCCTTGATTTTTTCTTCAACATCTTGACGGGCATATTCTTTATATTGACCGACATAAAAGTCTAATGGTTTCGCTTGGTAGGAGGTATTATTTTTAGAAACATTTTTTGGCGTAACGGCAATTCCACCTACCGAATAAGATTGTTTTTGATTATCTTTTAAAGTAATATTGTTAATGATTTGTTTGAAGTTTGGAGAAATATTTGGAATGAATACCACGTAATAATTGGCATTGATTTTCTCAACGGATGCTTCAATTCTTTGTTGTGTTCGGCCGTTAATGGTTTCAATTTTAATCGTATCCGTTGGCACAACTTCATCACTTTTTAAATAAAAGCCCGTGACCAATAGGTTACTTTTTTTATAGTAATCTGCTCGCTCGAAAATGATTTTGCTTGTCTTATTTTCGATATTTAGGACACGACCGAGTGAGGTTGTCACAACGGGTTCCATTTTCTTTTTGATCACTCCGCTTGATAAAAAACCAATCATAATGATGATACATAGCACAATTGGAATGAAGTAACGAAGGTTATATTTATCGTGAATTAGTGATTTCATTAGCTCTCCTATAACTCTAAATCGAGTTCTTTTTCTTTTACTTTTTGGTACTTCTCACGGTCATGATGTTCAATGCGGTGGTAATCAACAGTGTGCTTAAGTAAGTCGTACTGCTTTTGGCTATGAATATCATAAAAAGGTTGGACGAGTGGGGCTTCATCTTCCAAAACGTCAAGCTGATTTTCGTAAATTTCAAGCTGAGGTTTAAAGTACTTTAGTGAGGCATTTCTAAACTTATAATCATTTGGTTGGAGCTGATAATCCAAAACATAATGTGATAAACGTTGTTGGTATTCAAGCTCTTTGACTTTCAAATTTCGATATTCATTGGGGGCGATAATAGCCTGTTTTGCAATATCCTGATCAAAAAATTCATCCTCTAAAACGATTGTTTTTTCCAATGAAATAATGTCTTCAGGCGAATCATTTGGCACATCTGACAAGCTCACAAAACTGTTTGGGTCAGACAGGGGATGAGTCAATTCTGCGACATTTAAGAGCGGTGAGAAATAAGTTCTCTGACCGTCATTGACGACTAAACCTAGAATATTTTCATCACGATGTCCAACAAAGAGGTCATCATCTGGAAGGTTTTGTTCATAAAATTCTTTTGGGATTTTAACGAGTAACATGGTTTTCTCCTTCTGTTTTTTGGTTGGAGCTGACTTTGTCAACATAATAAAAAAGAGACATTAGAAAATGTCTCTGTCTTCTTCTGGAAGATTCATCTGTTCAATATCTGCAGTATAATCTCTATTAGGATCGTAGCCTGCGAATAAAGAAGATGGTGAGGTGTTTGGGGATAATTTTTCACGTTCAGTTTTGGCTTTAGAGAGCAAGTTCCAATTCATCACGTGCGTTTTAGTGTAGTATTGTTTTTGCCCATTTTCACTTAGAATAATATCTGTTTGGCTACGCCCTGTGATACTGATTAAGTCCCCTTTCATGCACAATTTTGAGAAGTTAGTGGCTTCCCTTCCTTTGAGGGAGATATTGATGAAGTCGCTATCGTAAGTTCCTTCTCGATTTTTATAGTTACGTGCGCTGGCAATTGTTGCATTCAGAAAAATCTGATTGTTTTTCTCATCAACACGATAGTCGGGATTTTTAGTTAATCGTCCCTCAACAATATGTAAATTGATCATTTTATGAGTCTCGCTTTCGTTATTTTGTAGTAATTACTTCAACATCAGAAACCTTATTATCTGTGACAGATAACCAAAGCAGCTGCGTTTTAGATTGACTTTCATTTGTGGTTACTGGTGTTTCACCATAACTCAGCTCCACATAAAAACGATGAGGTTCTGAGGCGCTTGGCGTAACATTTGCGGAGTGATATTTTTGACTCGCTAGCTGCACATCTCCTGACGAAGTGTCCACTTGTTTTGTCGTTAGCCATTTGTTAGTCATTGCGACTAGGCTGTCCGTCGTAGACTGGATTTTTAATTGCTCATAAGCCTCTTTGGTCATTATTTTCGAGAGCGTTTCTGAACGTGAAAGGAGTGATTTAACCGTCAAGTCGTAAGTGACATCTGCCTCCAAGAACTGGCTGACCACTTCTTGTGTCTCCTTACTGACTTCAACTTTTTCTTCTTTTGATGACGATGATAGCGTTGTTGAACTCGAGCTTGAACTCGACGGTTCGGATGCTGATGGTTCTGTTTCAACCTCCTTATTCGTAATATATTCTTTCGTGACCCGCTCTACAGGATGTTTTCTTGCTTGAAAGAATGAAAATAAAGCAAGAAGTGCAAGTACAAGGGTTAGCGCTGAGATAATAAGTGATTTCTTTTTCATAATTTTTCCTTATTTGGGTGGTCTAATAATTGAAGCAACGCCCTGGGCATGATAGGTATAGGTACTTGTGTGAGCTGGAGCTCCTCCGCCTTGTTCATAGAGTACGTAGCGATTATTGCCAAGCACTTTTCCAATGACACCCGTATGACCATAAGCGCCATCCGAATACCATCCATCCACTAATCCGCCTGGTTGGTAATCAATCACATCACCTGCTTTCAAATCGGTGTAATTGGGGTGTTTGATAATTGACCATTGATGGCTTGTCCATTGCTCAGAACTATCCGCAAACAACCCTGAAGCACCATTTGGAGCGATTGGTCTAAAGTGTGAAATAGACTCCACGTAATAGGCAGATAAGTCATAACATTGAGCGCCATACGATCCATCAATATCAAGGGCTTGACCAAGCACTTTATCTAATCCCGAAAGTCCTTGCCCACCTGAATTTGAACTTCCTGACAGGTAGTTGTACCATTGTTCAGCTGTACCTAGATGCTTTTGTTTGCCATCATTTCCCGCACTTGGTGCATTATCCCATCCCACAGAATACTCAAGATTACCATACCACCATTTGGCAGCGTCTGTGGCAGTTTTAAAGGACTGTGTGAGGTACTTTTTATAATTGGGCGCATAGCTGTCCGCATTTCTTAAATAAGCAAACTGAGTATCAATTCGCCACCACTCTTTATTTATTTTTTTCGCATAATTGATTAAGCCAATGAGCCGAGAACCATCCCATTGCATCATTCCGCCTGCATAACCAATACCATCTGCAGGGTAGTTTCCGCTTGGATAAGCGGAAATAAACCAGTTAATGGCTGCTTTTTTTGTATCTGAAATAACGAAAGCGGGTTGATTGTACATATCTGCTGTTGTGATTGTCCCCCAGTTTCGTTTTTGGACGCTGGTAGGATCGCCCCCAGATTCTGCGTCCCAATTTGAAAGCGTCCCTGCAATCTGTTGGAGTGATGCATTTTCTTTTTTCATCTCGGAAACAATGCCCATTGCATTGACTAAGGCTTGCCCCGAAACGGGCGCATTACCGTCTGGAGCAGTGGGATTTTGTTGATCGTTTTTTAAAGAAGATATTCCCAAGAAAAGGAAAACCAGAATCGCAAGGATGGTGAAAAAAGCACCACCAAATCCTGTAAGTGATGTAATGACCCACAGGGTCATTTTTCTTTTATTCATTGACAACCACCGTATAATTTTGAATGGTTGGTACAGAAGAATAATTTTGACTTACATTAATAACTATTGAAAACCGATGAGATTTTCCTTTATACTTCCCACTTACCTCATAAGTGATAAAGATATTCGAGGGGTCATCTTGCGTGGATTGTTTAATTTTGTAAGTAATTTCTTCCCCTTGACCATATTGTTCATAATAGTCCTCTAAATCTGAAGCACCCCCTTGAATGGAGTTATATTCTTTAACCTTATCCTTGTCGAATAGAAAAAAATTAGAAACAAAGTCGTTTGTACTTTTCAAAATATTCGGGTCGATTTCTATTTTTTGTTCTGTACTTCTTTGCGAGTTAATAAACTTTTTGGGCGGTGCAACTTCTTGAGCTTTAGGCAGTGACACAAACCAATAGGCAAAAATCGAACCTAAAAAAAGGATAATTATACCAATAATTACCCCTATTTTTGTTCCTTTATTCATTAAGCACCTCCTTGGAAGATTGATAATTCATGAGGAGTGGCATAGTGATACATTTCAAGCCCTCGCTCCCCAGTCCCTGATAGAATCAATTCACTCCCGATTTTTTTGTCTACTTTAAAGTTTTGTAAGGCGTGGTAATCACTGTCCTTGAAATAGCCAGAGAAATTATTTTTGATGGTTTGAATACTTGTGTTTGACTGCCTCATCCACGCTTTGTACTGACACAAGCCAATAATCGCTTTCAGGTTCTGAACCGCAAGCCCTGGATTTCCACTCATTTGTGAGGCATTATCAGGAATCATCGTTTCAATAAGTTGCGTGGCAAGAGCAACGCCATAATAGAATTTCCGATTTTCTCGCAATGCTTCCAGAAACATCTCCGTTGCCTGCAATTTATAAGGATTTAACATATTATGACACTCATCCACCACAATAAGTGAACGAACAATCTCTTCAAAAGTTTTTTGCCCTGTTTCATAAAGATGTTTTTCTTTCCGTCCTCGATTTTGAGCCATAGAAAAAAGAAGGGAGAGCGTCACATCAAATAAAATATCCGCATCACCTGTCGTTCCCGTTGCGATATTAGAAATATCAAAAGTAATCAATTGACTGGTTAAAATATTGTCCATTGTTGTATGTCCAACAAAAGTTGAGCGTTTGCGTGTCACGACATTTTTGGTCATTTTAATTAAGCGCTGAGTGGTATTAGGGTCAACTTCTTTCACTTTCCCACTCACAAGATAAGCATAAAAATCATCAAAGGTTGGATAATCTTGATTCGCTAAGCCAGTAATATCAAACTTTTTCCATTGGTACCCTTTTTTCAAAACAAAATAATCTTGATAAAAATCATCAAGAATACTATTGACATCAAGGACTTCATCTTTTGAGAGGTCAATCCAGTTTTTAAAACGGTTGATGGTTTTAGAGATATGAAGATTATAACTCCCCCAAATATCCTTGGTCACATCCTCACCCTCATCTCCACCTAAAGACAAAAGAGGAAGAACTTGTAACATATTAACCAGCCCTTTTGTGCCATCAAGAGCCAAATAATCGCCTCCTAAGACACGTGTCAATTCTTTAAACTCTCTCGCTTTATCAAATACATAGACAAAGCGACCCACAATAAAGTTCGACAAGACCAATTTTTTAAGAAAAGTTGATTTTCCACTTCCTTTCATTCCTGAGATAAAGATGTCGTAAGACAGACGATCTGCAGTTTTGGTAAATATATCTAAATACACTGAACATTGCGTTTTTGTTCGCCCAATATACTGCCCTGTAGGATCACTTAAATAAGTTTGATTATGGGCAAAACCCAATGCTAAAGCAAGCGCTGAGCGTTCTACTCCCTCTCGTGTGATTGTTGATTTTTTTTGAAAATCAGAAGAAACAAAGCGACTTGACCAGTCGTAGAAGCCCATATTATTATAAACTTGAACCTGCGTTCCTTTGCCGCTGGTATTTCTAGCAATCGTATCCACTTTATCATTCAAGTTTTTTAAATCAGATGCAGAAACAAGCATTCGAATTGTGACCTCTTTGATCACTTCCCCATCATTATCCATATCAAAGACTTTCTGCCTTAAAATATTATATTGTTGCTGGGAACGATCTTTATTGGTATCGTTTCTTGCTTTTTTGTATTTCTTTTTATAGACTTCGATGGAGTCAGACATCATTTTTGAGTAATTGACTTCTTCTTTCACTCTATAATCAACTGTCGTCGCATCCGCATACTCATGATGAGTAAAATTTTGAAGCCAGCCATTCTTCACGTTTGTAGAAAGTGCTGTAACGACAACAATTGCCTCTTCATGTCCATTCACGGGGATATGATTCGCATAATCAAAAGAGATGTCTGATGGAGCAGTTTTTTCACTGAAAGTTTCCGAACCAGTTTTTTCCTGCAGTTCTCCTCGATTCAAAAGTTCAAACAAAATTTCGATTTCTTCTTGTTCTAATTTTTGAAGTCCGAGTAATTTTCCCCCTGCTCCTCTTACTTGACGTAAGCGGTCATCTAATTCCTCCTCAGTTTGTCCATAAATCGCAATAAACGAACGTTTGCTTCTAAATTCTTCTTCGACAACCTTTAATTTTCGGATTTCTTCTTTGAGGTAACTATCATTAATAGCCGAAAGTTCTTGATTGCCTTTTTCTCCAGAAAACTTGCGGAGTAAGTAAGCTTGATTTTTTGAATTATTTTCTGGAAAATTCATATAAAATTCTTTAAAGGGGTAGGTGTAATTTTTATGAAAAGACCAGTATTTTGCCTTGATTGTGCTATATTCTGCCTCCGACTGTCCCGCCAAATCATAGCCTTTAACCGCAAGTAAATAAGAATATTCTTCTTTACCGTCAATCGTTGCATGAAGGCGCCCTTCTGAGTCAATTGGGCGATCAATAGGATACGCTAATAAGGTATCTTTTTTTAATTTAAAATACTTCTCAAAATCTTTTTTTATTTTAGAAAGTGGGCGATTATCGCTTGTTGCCATTTCTAAAGACTTTGTGGGCAGCTTTGTTGCTTTGGTTTTTTCTTCAGCTTTTTTCCCTTTTTTATTTTTTACGAGACTCAGGAAATGAAAAGAGCGCTTTTTTTTCCTATCCTCTTGAGGAGGTTCTTCTATAAAATTATAATTCTTCATTTTCTAGTTCTCCTACGATAACATTAGTTTTTTCACGGAGTTGGATTGCGACTTGCGACACCTCATCTTCAACGTCTTGAGATCGCTCAGAAATAAGCCCTTTAATTGCCTCAAGGGTTTTCTTGGCTTTATCTCGAGCTTGTTTAATCGCTTCAGGTCGAGCTTTTTCAAGGCGCTCCATTTCATTAAACAAGCGATTGATTTCTTTTTTAGTCGCTTCATGTCTTTGGGTTTCTTCTTCAAGAGCTTGTTTGCGCTCTCCTTGGATAAATTCCATAAAATCAAAAGACTCAGCGCTCAAAGGAGATGCCGTTGGCGATGCTTGGGGTGTTTGTTCTGATGTGGCAATCTCCACAGTTTCTTGTTCTTGATTGTTTTTCGCTGCAGCGTTGTTATTGACGAAATCGTATTTCATAATAGTCTCCTTTTAGTTAGGGTTATCCCTTTATTGCTTGATGTTTTTATTTTTTGTGAGGTCATATCTCCCTCTTTTGCAAAAGAGGTAAGTATAAATAACCATGTAATTTCTCATGTTTTTGTTGGAATGGCTCCGCATGGTAAGCCAAAAAGTCAAACCTACCACAAAAGCTAACCATAGGTAGCGAATGAAATCAATAGGAACAACAAAAAATGAAGTCAGAGCTGCAAAAACAGCCCCAAAGATAAACACGAGTAATTGAGATTCATCCCAAATATCATTTTCCGTTCCGTTTTTGACTTTATATCGGGTAGGCTCTTGAGTTTGATTAGGCATTATCTTCTCCTTTCTTATTTGTTAAATTGGATACTGTATTAATAGCACCTCCTGTTAGTTCCTTGCCTGATTGATAAGCAGTGTGATAGCGCTGAATCAAGTTAGGTTTAGGGGAGTTAATCTTGTTATTCACAAAACCCTGGCCTATATTTTTGGCTGCCATACCCAAAGTCACTGGACGAGCAGGCGAAGTGCCCTTCATAGAAACCGAATCGCTCTGAGCTATTTTTTCGCTTGTAGAGGCCTGTTCGTGATTTTGCGAACTTTCTCCTTGACCCATGCGTTCGCTTGCTCTATCGTCCATTTTCGACGTATTTGAAGGGGTATCGCCAAAGCCTTGTCCGTTTTCCATTGGTGTCTCATTAAATGCTTGATAAGCCCCTTGTTCTGCTTCAAGACCATATCCACCCATTTCAGAAGCCATACTCGCTAGATTAGGGTCTGTGTCATTTAAAGAACCATTCGATTCGTCACTATCAAAAGTGCTTGTTTGTTCAGTTTGAGCATCGCTACTCACTTCTTCTGATTGATTATCATTGAGCTGTTCATCGTTATTCATACTAGAAGATTGATTATCGTTAAGCTGTTCATCGTTATTCATCTGAGAAGTTTGATTATCTTTAAACTGTTCGTCATTATTCATCTGAGAAGTTTGAGTTTGTAGTGCTTCATCTTCTGAATCAGAACCTGTTTTATCTGAGGACAACTGATCAGAATCGCCACCAAGGTTTGTTGTGTTTTCTCCTCGACTAAAAGCACCACTTACCGCTCCTGCAAGACCGCCCGCAGAATAAGCACCAGTGTTCATGATTCCTCCAGCCATTGCTTTACCTCCAGAAACAAGGTTTTTAGCTAACATTGAACCTTGTGAGAGGGTCATTAAATCTTTCAATCCTGTATCCAGTCCTGCAGAAACGCCAAAGAGAGATTGGAAGACATTCGGCCCTTCAATGACCGCAAAAGCAAGGGCAAGTCCTGCAATAAATTGAACAAAAACACCCCCTGGTAAAGTCGAAGTCACCGCATAACCGTCTGAAAATAGGACTTGTAAAAAAATCACCATAATCATCGCACTAAAACCAGATGAGATTTTAGTGATGAGTTCCCAATTACGTTTACCTTTGGTGTCTGTCATCGCCGTCGCTTGCAAAATCGCTGAATTGGTCACAATCTCAAACTCAATTTTCATGAGCTTATAAAGCAAGAAAGCCGAAACAACTAAAACTAATAGCTCATAGAAAATGATGGTAAAGAAATTGATATGGTAACGGTAATAGCTTGCATCCCCTGTGAGCAGAGATTGCCACCAACTTTTACCTACCCCGTCATTCAAAGAAACAACGGCTACTTTTCCTTTTTCATTAACAGATAACATATTTTTTGTTATGTCTGTCCCTGCCTTACTGAGTTTTGACGGGTCGGCAGTCCCATTGACATCCATAAGTTGTAACTCTTTTTTATTTGTCTTCCCTAAGAAATTTTGCTTTTTGGTTGTCTCATCATTGCTCTCAGTACTTGGTTTAATCCAGTCATAATTTTTATCAAGGGCGTAGAGGTCTCGAACATTTTTATTAATGACCGCATAACCAGTATTGCTTTGTGTTGCAATATATTTTCCAGTTGCCGTCGTCAAAGTAGAGAACTGACCAAAACAAAAAGGAAGTAAGACAACGATTGAAGCAGATAAAAGCAACGATTTCAACAACCCTACCACTTCTTGATTTTTTGAGAAAACAATTCCTAGCGTCATGGCTACAAAGACGAGCGTACCAACCGCCACAAAGATTGGCATATAATTATCAATTGTATTCTGAAGCGGCCCAGGGTTTTCTTCTGTTCCATAAATATTTAATAAATCAAAAGTGTTTTTGGAGGCCCCAGTAATCCCATTGACAATATCTCCCGCTTGAATAATGCCCCACCATCCAAAACCGCGAAAAATACTTTTGAGAGGGTCACTTACTTCTAAATCATCTTGCCAATTCAAGAGGTTTTTTTCGAGTTCACCATTCAGCGCTCCTGCAGCTTTCCCATCATCCACAATATTTCCCGTTGTTTTTGAACCTCCTGTATTAAAAGTGGGAGGAGAAAAATTGGTGTTTGGTGGATCAAAAGTATCTGCGTGTGTTGAAATTGAAATGGCACACAAAATAAATACCAGAATTCCTAATACAAGAAGTCTAGCGCTTTTTATTTTCTTCATTTCTTTCCCTTCATTTTTTAGTTTGGGCTAAAAGCATAAAAAACTCTTTAAGCTCATATTCTGATAGTTTTACTTTATTTTGTCTAATCAAATGATCCAGCTGAAAAACAAAAGTGACTTCCTCTTTGAAAAAAAGTTGAATACCCTCTCCAAAAAAGTGTGTGAGCAATTTTCCCACTTTTTCACGTTGGTAAACTTCTTCAATTCGAGGAGAAACTCTTCGTTCATCTTGTGTTTCAACCACTTCTGAGAAATTAGCCTCAACACTTTTAGGCTCTTCAACATGATTATTTGAGGTTTGTACGGAATCAGATTTTTTCCTTTTTATATTATCGGATTTCGCTTTATTCTCAGCCTGTGAAACATCGCTCTTGCTCATTGTAGGGGCTTTAATGTGTAATTGAACTGCCTCTTCGGAAACCAGAGTGTCCTCTAAAACAGTTCCCACGTTGAAATTGAAGTCATTTAAGCCCTTCCCGTGGTCATCAAAGTCACCTCCTGCTTCCACAAATAAATATTCCCATGCACCAAGCATATTCGTATAATCTTCGAATTCGTCAAATTCTTTTTCACCTCCGCCTTTTTTGATTTGTTTCTTGGAAGCTTTGATCGGGTGGGGACGAATATCTCGCCCCTCTAAATCCTTACGTTTTTTAGTTCGGTCAAGAATGATTTCACTTTCTAGCAACTTCCTTAATTCATAAGTGTTAATGAGTTCACGACCATCTTCGAGTTCTGTGAAGCTCTTATTTAAGTCCATTGGGGAGCCTGAGCGTTGTTCCACAATCACCGTTGTCTCTCCCAAATTATCCGCAAAGTCTTTGGCGTCATCTTTATCATCTGACTGGATAAAAATGCTATTCCCAGATGCTTGCAAAATGACTTTTCCAAGAGTGTCGCCATAATTTTCATAAACTTGTTGGTAGGATTGAGAGTATATCCGAATAATGTTTCCTGCTTCAAGACCCACGTTTAAATGCTTTTTGAGGTTCATGATAGGCGGAATGTTAGGGAACTCTTCAAAGATAGACTGCAGTCTAAAATCATATTTTTTCCCTTTTTCCGTTGATGTTTTAGCAATCGTTTGATACAACTGATTGTAAAAGAGACTAAGCATAATGGCATTAGCTTCATCCGCATAAGGAAAGACCACAAATAAAAGCGTGGGTTTCCCATCGCTTGGATAGACAAGCTCACTAAAATCAATGTCATTACCACTTGTCAAATGAATCATCGACGAGGTTGTCAAAAATGACAGTTTCCCATCAAAAATCATCATGAATGATTTTCTTTGCTGCTCTGTTCCTCGTTTCGCTTGGCGGTAGAATTTACGAGCGACATGATTTCTTGAAAGTCCTTCAACATAGCGGTCAAGAAGATATTCCCCTTTTTTATTTAAGTCTTTGGGTTGTGTGGTCAAATCAATAAAATCTGAGACAGATGGAATATTAACCCATTCAGGTTTACTTTCTTTTACTGCAATTTCACAGACAAGGACAACCGCTGTTTCAAAAACGGACTTCGCACCCAAATTCCAAATAGGGTCTTTGGCGTCAGGGTCATCAAAGAGGACGGTACTGACAGTTTTAATTGCTTCTTGCGCTCGATCATTGTCTGATACCCAATATTTAATCACCTCATGAAGAGGATTATACCTTAAGGAATTTTTAGGGTTGACTAAGTTAAAGGTCAACCTATTAAATTTTTTTCGTGCCAATGGATGTTCCCACGTGCGTCTTGTAATATCTCCTTTAATATCGTTAATAACCATTGAATCTGGCTGTTTAGATCGAATATTTAAGTCAATCGTTGGATAGGTAATATATTGCGTTTTCCCTGTTTGTGTCCCTCCCATAACTTTAGAGTTTGTGTTGGCTGGATCAAAATAGATTTCTTGACGATTGGGATCTACTGCAATCGGCAGACCAGGGGGAGAATCAAACTCAACATCTTTAGCAATTGACGCCTTTGGATATTGTCTTTTAATCTCTTCAAGTGTCGTCCATTTTGATGTCCCTTTTGTGCCTTTGTTTAAATCTCTGTAAGAGCGTCTAGCCTTGTAACTGAGAATTGCTAGAAGAATACCCACAACAACTAAAAGAAGGAGGTACAACAACCAATAGGAACGTTTCGACCAGTAAGGGAAAAAAAGGGAAAAAAGATGATGTTTTACTTGATAGCCAAAGTAACTCAAATTTTGGCCATAACTTAGAACACTTGCCCCTTTCATTGAATCCATGAAAAAAGCGAGGAGATGATAAATGACATTAAAGGCGACCGAGGTCGTAATAAAAACAAAAGTGGCTAAGCCAACCAATAATTTTGGTTCAGCTAACCACTTTTTCCATTGTTTATAGCGTTGATTCATCTTGAAGGACCGCCATTTCTCCAAGTAGCTGCTCAGCAGCTTGGACACCATCTGCAGTTGCTAAGCGTTTCAAGTTTGTGTTCCCAAAAAGATCATCATACACTTGAAGCTGTTTCGCAACTTTTTGACGCTGCTTGAGTTGTTCTTGACCCACATAAAGAAAAACTTCCTTGGTTATCGTTTTTTCCAAGACTTTTCGCTGTGAGGATTTGATCACTTTTGACAAGTACCAAAGTAAAATAAATCCTGAAACAATCAAGCTTAGCCCAATCAACCAAACATTTTGAAAATGCAGGGTTGTAAATAGGACAAATAAAGCAGAGAGATAAATCAGAGGTAAAAGAATGACAATTAAAACCACTTTCCAACTGGCAATCACACCAATTGTTTTTTTCCCTGCTTGAGCAGCCACATGATGCACTTCTGTTTCAATTTTTTCTACTTGTTCGAGTTCTTCAATTGGTGCGGGTTCTGCCACAATTTTTTTCTGTTCTTGTTTAGGCTGAGCTTCAAAAAGCTCAGACAAAAAGGACACAATTTCATCAGTTGGAACACCGTTTTTTTCCAAAGAATCTGAAATATAGGTTTTCAAACTACTTGAACCATAGGGCGAGAGTACGACTTTATCTGTCCAGACGGTTTCTTTTGAGTCATGAACAGCAAACACAACTTCTGTCTCCTTTTTTAACGTTTGTTGGAATTCGTTAATTTGAACGGATGATTTATCAAGCGTTGAGGTGGTAGTCTGCTGGTCTGAAGTTAATTTTAAATTAAACATAGCCTCTCCTTTTTACAATAGCGATTTTAACGTAGCAAGAGGAGAAATTGCCAATTGTTTTGCGATTGTCCCCACCGCATTCAACTTGTACTTATCACCTTGTCCCAAAATATCTAGCAACCATTTAACCAGTTGAGGAATGGTTACAACAAGTACTGCAATGACAAAGGCAATTTTAGCACGACCATACCATGTATCTTTGCTTCGTTCACTTGCCGCCACGGAAATAACTAAAGCAGCAACTGCAGATAAAACAATAACAGCAATCCCAACAACTTGAATAATGCTCAAAAGGTCTCCGACCTTAGAAACAATGGTATCTTGATTGATGGCTGCATCTGCTAGTACAAAAGAATTAGAAATGTTCATTTGTGTTTTCCTCCTTATTTGAAACCTGATGAACGTTTGTGCTATCAGGGTGTTTGGTTGGTTTATTTTCTAATTGAGCCAAGCTGAAGTTGTTTTTTTCAAGGGCTTTAACTAAACGTTTTTGCCCTTCTTCAGCGTAACTTTTATAGTGATCTGTTTGAAGATCAAGAGCCTCTTTTTCAAGCTCTGAGAAATGATCTCCTAAGAGACCAGCAATTGTTTTGGCGCTTTTTTTATACTCGGTACGTTCCGATTGTGTGTATGACATTTTCGTTCCTTTCTGTCAGTTCACATTTTGATAGATGAAATTGACGGTGTCTCCTTCAGCTTCATATTCTGCTTTTAAACGTTCAGCTTCCTTCTGATTTTCCGCTTCTTGTTGAAGCTCAGCCTCTCTTAAAGCTTGTGCTTGATCATTTGAGTTTTGTTCAGGAACTGGAGCAGGCTGTGAATATTGAGGTTGTGAGCTTTCAGGTTGATTGGGGCATGGTTGAGGAGGGGCGACATTATTTTGAACTTGGCTTTGTGATGTTGTTTGAACCGCTTCAGCATTCACTTTAGCCTTCTTTTCCTTAACTTGAGGGCTACTTTTAGCCTTTGCATGGTTGGAAGATGCCGTAGAGCTCACTTTTAACGTGTGAGCTTTAGTTGCGACTGCAGCTTTATCTGTACCCACTCCTGTTAAAAAAAGGGTAACAGCAGCAAAAATAACGACCATTAAGAGAACAACTGATGTTAAACCAAAAAGTAAGCCCCCACTTGGCGAACGGATCAGATTTTGGAATCTCTTTAAATTAACTTTCATAATCACTTTTTCTTTCTTATTCAAAAAATAAAAGCAAAAGGTTACTTTTGCTTTTTTAAAATTTAATATAACGTTTGAATTTATTGATTCCTGCCATCAACGTGTGCCGCTTACGTTCGTTAAGAACAGCTCCTACAACAAGAGAAACGGTAACGAACCATGCACCAACTGCTGTCAAGATCGATTTGGAATCGCCTGTCTTGGGAAGGAAAATATTTACCACCTTGTGGGCAATCGCTTTTGGAGTAGGCGCTTTAACCTCTGGTTTTACCACTTTTTTAGGTGCTGCAACAGCGGGATTAGTCACTTCATTAACCCGTGTTTCGGTTTTAATCGTAAGTCCTTTAAGCGGTGTGCCGTCAGGGTTGAGTCCTTCAACCACTTGGGAAGCCACGTTTAAAATGTCGGTGTGATCTGGCGTTCCTGCTTTGACCGTCATGGAAATAGAAGCTTTATAATACTGCCCAAAAGGCATATCAAGCACTTTAACGGTTTTGCCCTTCGCCAAAGTGCTCTCTTTAAAGTGATTCAACAGAATTTGAACTTTTCCATCGACGTTCGTTACCACATAATCACTTGGCGCAAGGAACTCCCCTGATGCATCCCAAACCTTGACGGAAGCAAGATCAGGGGTCAAATAACGTTCGTCGTAATCGTCAACGAGTCCAAGTTTCGTTAGAAGCGCTGTTTGGTCAAAAGGTGTGGTATCGAGCCATAATTGATAAGGAATGACTTGACCAATCTTGACCAGTGTATTGTTTCCGTTGGTGGTTTGATTATTTTTAACCTCATCCACGTGGGCATCTTTTGCCGTTTTTTCAACTTCAGCCTTAAAAGTGGCCTCCGTTTCTTTAGTCGTGGTGTCTTTGGCATCGCCCGTCAATTTGAAGCCTTTGGCAATTTCAGAATCATCTTGCAAGAACGTATTGTTGGTCAGATTATCCGTTGCGCCTTTGGTTTCAAATTTGTGAGGCTGCAGCGTTGGTGTTGAAACGGTCTCTTTTTCATCCTTTGGATTGTTATTATTAAGAATAGGCTGTTGAGTCGTGTCTGTCCCAAGATAGAGGGCTTCGTTGACAAAAGTTAACTCCGAGCCATAAACACTCAGTGAGTCAAGCGTGACAGGCACATCAATCTCCCCTTCAGCTTTTGTGGGAGCGAACGTCACTTGACCCTCAACTGGAATCAACTGGTTGGTATGATTAACAGAAGCGTTTGAGATTTTGACGGTGTAGCTTTGACCAGGGACGAGTCCTTCGTAATGATAAGTATCAACCACTTGAACTTTTGAGCCGAGCGGTACCGTCGCTGATTTGACTTGTGTTGCCCCCTCCACTTTTGTGACCGAAACGGTTTGAGCAGGGTTGTTCTTCCAATGATCCTCTTTGACAACCACCGTGCCGTTTTTATCCGTCACAGTTTCAAGCATGGTATACTTCTTGCCTTGATCCGCAGTGGTATCAAAATCAGGCGTTTTAAGTGGCACAATCGCATTCCCACGTAAATCTGTTGTGAAGCTTACCGTTGCTGTGATTGGATTGCCATCCTTATCGAGCTTAGGTGTTCCGTCCTCACTATGAACTGCCTCACCCTTCATGGTGTAGTCGGTGTTTGGCGAGAGGTTGGCGACGACCGCATTATCGTTGATTGAGGCAAGCCCTACGCCTAAGGTTGAATCTTTATCTGCCGCATCGCTTGCGGTGGTTGTGATGGTTGGAGGGGTAATCACCTCGTCCGCAATCATACCGAGATTTGGACGAACGGTCAGAACTTTATCATCAATCAGCGTTGCTGCACTGTAAGTTTCTTCGTGAATGACTTGTTTGGTATCCGACCAGTAGAATTTATAGGTGTAGCTTTGAATCGCCCCACTTTGGTTCACATTCGCTGTGACATCAATATTGATCGGCACGATTGTTTTTGTGCCTTTTGGTGTCACAATTTCTTTGAGCTGGTAACGAGCAATAAAGCCATTAGCATCCAGTTCCGTGCCAAGAGGGACATTGTAAAAAGCAGTCAAGCCATCCGAAGTAAAGCCATTGCCGCCAACAGTCGTTCCCGAAGTTGCCACATCGCCTTTTCCTTCAAAACCATAGGCTTTAAAAGCCGCTTTGGTATTCGCATCTTGTGCCACCAGTTGGAATTGCGCATCATTCAGTCCTGTTAGTGAATGATTTTGTTCCAAGACTTTAGTGAACATTGCGTTCCAACGCAAGGCTTGGTTTGGAAGGTCTTGTTTGACGTTAATGATTGCCGTTTTTTCATCTTTTTTCTTAACATCAAAGTTGTATTTGGTGCTATTGAGCGATTCCCCATAGCCAGCTTGCGTTTCTTGAACCATCCACTCGCCTGCAGGGATTCCTGAAATGATGACTTTATTTTGATTTGAAAGACGAACCGTCACATCCCCTGTTTCAGAAAAGGCAGCTTCATCTTGTGTACCAGAAGTGATGGTGATGGGCTTGCCTTTTAAGCCGTCCGCAAGGTTGAGCTTATCGCCTGCTTTGTGAAGGATTTGACCTGTCGCATCTTTCACATCCGAACGGTAGAAAATCGTGAAATTAGCGCCTTGCGTGTTTTGTTTGTTTCCAAGCGTTGTGGCATCTTTGACTGTTTTATCAATCTCAATCTCACCAGTAACCTCGGTGTTTGTGCCAGAAACGTCTTCCCAATCAATGACTTGATTAGCACCTTTGTAAGTGAAAGTCACTTCTTTAGGCGCAAAAGTGTTGACAAAACCTGCACCAGCCGTGATTTCAAAAGCGGTATATTTTTGTCCGATGACCAGAGGGCTTGATAAAGGATTGTCAGTCGTGCTGCCTTCTCCTTTGGCATCTAGCGTGGCTTGAGCCACGACATTGCCTGCCGCATCTTTAACGCCCATCACGGTGCCGTTGAATTGATAGAGGTTGTTTAAAAGGTTAGCACCATTGTAAAGTCCTGCTTTGTGGAACTTAATCCCCCCAACCTGCTTATTGTCAGTGAAAACCGCTTGAGCAGTTCCTGTTGTTGAATCTTCTGTGATTTTACCTGTAATCGGTGTGTTCACGAGTTTTCCAGTTGAGTCTGAATGTCCGAGGGTGTAGGGAGCTGGGACAGCAACTTCTGTGACTTTGTACACATCCCCAACCGCAGAAAAGTCTTTAATCGTAATGGAGCCATCTTTTCCTGTTGTAACGTTATGAGCCACCCCTTTAGAAAAGCTAATGCTTCCGTTTTTAGCGCCACCAGCATCTAGCGTATCAAAAGTGCCATCAATGCCTGTATCAACCGTCGTACCATCTGCTTGATAGAGGGTCACATCAAACTTAGCCCCTGCAATATTTCCTGAGCCTTGATGAGCATCCTGTGCAGTCTGTTTTTTAACGATTTTCAATGAGCCATCGAGGGTGACATTGACGTTGAGTGAGGCTACTTCTGCCGAAGGATCTGTTGCGGCAATAACAGGTTGACTTGCATTTCCTGAACTATCTCCGTTTGTGCTGTACACAAACCTTGGTAAACCATTTGGATATTGTTTAGATGTTGCATTCCTAAACTGAATTGCATTAGAAGTAGATCCAGCTTTTACTGCAGATGTTGGGTTGAGAGTGAGAGTATTTCCAGAAACAGTCTCACTTAATCCAGCAACGTTACTTTTGATAAATGGAAATGTAGAAAGTACTCCATTTGTATCCGTTATGGTTTTAGGTACTCCAACAACCAACTTAACTGTTTGACCGTCAAAAGATGGTTTTGAAGTTAAGGCTTGTGCTTGATTGATAAGGCCGTCAAATTCAGTTTGAACCGTGGCAACCGTCACGCCTGATGAATCAGGACCAAAGCTAACAATCATTGACGGAGTCGCATCTTCAGAAGCGACTCCATAAACAAATAATTGATGCCAAATCCCAAGCCGTGCAGCAGTATATATTGTCCGATTAGTTGCCGCTCCTGCTTTGTTAGCTAAATAAGCAATATTATTGATGACTGCTTTTTGAGTCTCTGTCAATTTTGCCCAAATGGCATTCATGGCATCCTGCTGGGCTTGGGTACTTGGATTATTAAGCGGCACACCCATTGCCAAACAATAAACAGGATCGCTACTGTCCAGCGAAAGATAGGTCACAACCTCACCGTTTGAAAGGGTCGCAATATCATTTTGCGGAGTCCAATTGACTGTGCCAGAAGCGGGAGGCGCCGCAAGCACAAAGTGTGAAGTCGTAAGTGTCCCGCCCCCAACTCCAAGTGCAAGCAGGGTCGCAATCACGAGGTGGCGTGCTTTTTTAGAGCCAATCATTACTTGACTGGTCTGAGCAACAAGTTGAATGGCAGGCTTAACGAGGCGTGATAACAAGGTCTGACTCGAGGTTACCCACTCTTTTTTCGATTTGCGTGACCGAAAATGACTATTTTTCGGTTCACGAAGCAAATCTTCCAATTTTTTGAATTTCTTCATTCAGAAATCCTCCTTTTTTTGAATGTTTTTGAGAACAAAAAAATCTGACAACCCTGTCAGATTTAGGAGATATGGCATAGTTTATCGTCAATTTCGGACGAATAAGAGCAGAAAGAATCGAACTTTCATCAAGCATTTAAACATTCAACCGTTAATTGTACTTGACACAGCCTTGTCACTCCTTTATTCCTTTCAATTTTAAGATTTTTCCAACAAAAAAAACACGGAAGTATTTCAAGGCTTCCGTGTTTTTTTTATGAGAGTTGGGTTACTCCATAATTTAACTGATGATTTTCAAATGATAAATTAACTGCTACATCAGAATCCATATAAGAAGTCGCTGCACTTGAAGCCGCATTCCAACTTGAATAGTTTTGGCTAAAGATAATAGCACCTGTTGTACTATCTCTTACCCACCCTTGATATGTATGCGCCACTGGTGCTTGAGGTTGTGTCACGGGTTGAGAAGGAGCTGGAGTGCTTGGAGCCTGAGTTGGTGTCGACGGAGCCGCAGGCTGGGAAGGGGCTGGCGTGCTTGGAGATTGAACTGGTGCTGAGGGAGACGGAGCAGTGTAATTGCTGCTCCCACCATTTCCTGTAGCAGTTGGAGCTTGAGGCGTTGTTTCAGACGAGCTTGAATTAGCCGCAGGAGCGTTTGTGCTGTCCACAGAAGAATCGCTATTAGCTTGCGCAGGCGTGCCTTCTGAAGGAGTCTGAGATGAAGGCGCAGGAGTTGTTTTGGCTTGTTCCTGAGCAGCTTTTGCGGCTTCTTGAGCTTGTTTGTTGCTGGCATCGAAAAGCTTTTGAAGTTGAGCTTTTACATCTCCATCATTTTTATCTTTTAAAGCACTAATCGCTTGTGCTGCCGCCTTTTGTTTAGTGGCATCATTAGCGTGTTTCTGATAGTCACTCACTGCTGTTTGAGCAGTTTTAATCAGAGCAAGACGAGCATTCAAAGTTTTAACCAAATCAGTATCTTTAGTTTTTTCTTTTTGATCCGTCAATTTAGCAATCGCATCATTGACCACTTTAATTGAAGCATCACTTGGATTTGTGGTTGCTGTAGCTAAAAGTGTCGCAACTTGTTTTTGTTGAGCGGTTTCTTTATCATGAGCTAATTTTTCTGCAGCAGCTTTTTTATCCGCTTCGAGCTTGGCTTCATGAGCTTTTACTTGTGCGACGTGTTGGGCATGGACAGTATTATTGTGATTGACTACTCCTGCTGTAATTCCTCCAACAAGAAGGACTCCAATAACAGCTGATGTTGTTATAATTTGTTTTTTGCTAAATTTCTCATTGATTTGTTCCACAATATTCTTCATAACGTTTCCCCGTAATCCTATTTATTCTTCTGCTCATCCCAAGAAGCAAATTCTTTCATCATTCCGCTTGCAGTTGCCTCGTTCATTTCAGGAACAAAAATTTCTCTGCCTGTACGCATTCCTTTGAATTGCTTTTCAAGCATTTCAGAATAGACCCCTTGCTCAAATAATGCTTTGTTGACTGCCTCCATCGGTTGTCCATAAGCTTTTCTCTCACAAATAAGTTCTCCATCCTTTTTAAACGAAGCAATCGCTTGAAATTCTGACTCAAAAAAAGTGACAACTTGAATTGCAGCTTTCTCGTCCCCACGCATTCTTGCTACGGTGCTATTTTTTTCAACATAAGCAGGCAAGGGAGATAATTCAGTATCAGATAAACCTTCTTCTGTGCGAGGCGAATAGATTCTAAACTCAAATTCACTCTCTCTATGCTCTGCCATTACTCTTAAAACATCTATTGCTTTAATCATTAAACTCTCCCATCCTTTTTATTATAAGTATTTTTACCAACCCATTTTTTTTGTTTTAATTATAAAATCTCTTGTTTTATAAAAAAGTTTAGTTAATCCAATGAGTAAAACACCCATTAAAAACATAAAAACAAACATTACCCTGACCATCACATTGAGAAAAACAGATAAAAAAGCACCAATTCCTAAAATGATAATCACTATTACAGCTAAAAACATCATGTTTACTCCTTTTTTTGTATATATTTCTTTTTAATTTCATTAAGTATAACATTTTTAATGATTTTTTTTAAAACATATTGGTCGTCCTTTGGACGTTAATAAAATTTACGCAAGGTTTCTAGTTAACCCCTAACTCTGAGGCTCCTTTACGCATTCAGCGACCTCAACTGTGGCAATGTTCACCCTGACCCGCAGGCAGTAGGTTTTCTCCCAATGTTTTCTCACATCTAGGCGTCCCGACTTCTCTCATTGGCAAGTCTTGCTGTTATTGGACTGATTACGTATACGTGCCATCAATGGACACGGTGTGATTTCACCCAAAAGGGAAGAAGAAAGCCTAATCAACTGACACTCCCCTTTTGCCCCCTTTAGTAGCCACGCTGATGAGGGGGGCGGTCATTAACCAAGCTCAATTGATAGCATCTTAACCGAGTTAATGCCGACTATTCAAATTTTCAAAGATCAAATTCCATTTGCTTTGACTTCTTGTGTTTAGCCTACTTCTACCTCCCCCTTGAATCAAAGAAGTGAAGCAACATTCTTAAATGTTTAATGTTCCACAAAGCGGGAATATAGGAAATAAAGGCGTCGAAACCTTTTCGTAATTTTTTTGCTCCCAGCGAGCCTATTTCCTTTTTGATTTTTAGTACATGAGCTAGAATGAATATTTTTTTCTCACTCGGCTTATCCCTTTGCCTGTCGAGTAAAGTGGTGAATTGTGATTAACTCTTTCAGCAATGACCGTCTTACCGAATTTGATCTGCACAATTTCTTTGAACACTCTATGATTGGTTAAACTCACATGGCAAAATTCTTTTCCCCTTTTGATAATAACTAATGGATAAGCGATACGCCCTTGTTCGCCACTTTGGAAAATAATTGTCTTACCATTTAGTCTTTTCAACTGTCTTGGTTGTATGATTGCTCCTTTAGAAAATATATCCATCACAAATCCCTTTCTTTTTCCCTCATCAAGCCTCAATGGTTCATTTAAAATATCTTTTATTATTTTCTTTGTTCCCACGAATCAATTTTTCGTGTAATCCAACCTACATTCCAATCGCTGCGAGCGCTTGCTCTGCATATATTGATGCAACACTTGCCTTTGAAGAATTGTTGAAATCATCTATGGACACTTCAGCTATTCCATCTGATATTTCTGTCAGTGCCTTTTTCATGGCTTCGTTATCTTTTTTGAGCTTTTCAACTTCTCTTTCGGCAGCTAATTTTTCTTGATGAAGCTGCACAAATTCTGAAGCAGTGACTAGCTGCATTTTTTCGTCTCTAATTTTCTGAATCGAATCTGACTTATAAGCTTTAAGATAATTCTCTAAACAATCTTTTACAGTTCCTTCTGCCATAAATAATCCCTCTTTATTTTCTACTGCACTCCAAGCATTGGGTCACATGACCTCTTGTTTCTGTGATCTCACTCTCTTTTTTACCCTTCTGACAATATTGACAAATGTTTTGATAGCTTGGTAACTGATGAATTTGACCGCATTCCTTACACGTTTTATCCCCTTTCATTGATTGCCTCCAATTGTATTCTAAAAACCGCATTAACGGAAAAACCCTATCCTCATTTAAAGAGAATAGAGTGCTTATCATCAGCAAGAACTGCTTCGCTAATTTAGATCCCCATATCTCCCGTATGATATCAATGCCACTTATTTTAAATTTGACATTAGGATAAATTAAATTTGTTTTGAATAGCACTGACAGGAGTCGAACCTGCGATAAACTATATACGGGATGTTTATAGAATATCATTACCAATAATCAGTGCTGCCTTTAGCAATTGCTAACTTCTAGGGAAGCCCTAGAAATGCCTATCAGAGGAGTTGAACCTCTTTGTGATCGTTGTTCCCAAGTGAACGAGACAGGTGTTTAAGCCATGTTTAAGTAAATTATAAAGTAAGGGGTATGGTTTAATGGATAAAAATGTTATAATGAGGGTTGGTATTATAAGAGAAATAGTACTCTAATTTTAGCTTTTATCATCTAAAAATAGGCTATTTTTATCCATTACTCTTGATTTCTTGTTTAAACAAGAGTTGAGAGTTTTTTTGTGAATTCCAAATATTATGGATTTCGCTTTTTAAAGGTACCATAAAGCTTGATAGGGAAAGTGTTGTTCGGGTTTTTTTAAATGCTTAGTAACAAGAAGTTTTCTTTTTCCCTATAAATACATAATATACCTTTTTGCGTATATTGTCAACTATTAATTTGGAAAAAGGAAATTTTTTTATGAGTCTACCAGAACGGTTAAAAATTCTTAGAAAAGAACATAAAATAACACAAAAAAATCTTGCAATAAAACTTGGAATAGCCCAGCCTAGAATACTAGAGTGGGAAAAAGGAAAGAGAACTCCTAATAAAGATAGCCTAGAAAAACTTGCAAAAGTATTTAATGTTTCTGTTAGTTACCTTTTGGGAGAGACAAACATCCGTTCAGCAAATAAGATAAATGAACTAATGGAACATCTTTCTGAACCAAGCCAAGAAAGGGTAATAAGTTTTGCCCAAAAATTATTTGAAGAAGAAGAAAAAAATAGGACTCCTTAGAGTCCCTTTTAATTTATTTATATTATATATTTTGTCTTTTGTTCTTTTGGGAAAAAATGTAAGCTTATTTTCATTGCCTATACAGCATTAAATACCTACAAAATACTGTGTATTCACCTACAAAAAACTGTGTATTCACCTACAAAAAACTGTGTTAGCCCCTACTTTTAAATTGACGATGTAGGTGTGTTGTGTTAATATTAGGCTAAGTAAAACACTTTAGGAGTTATACCTATGCTAGAACAGAAAAATACTGAAGAATTACAATATCAATTAGAATTGAACTCAAGAAAAGTAGCGCAACACAATGATTTAATTACAAGTGTCGCAAAAATGGATAAAACACCATTAAAAATTTTTGAGTTAGCAGTATCATGTATTGATACTAAAAACCCTCCCAAAGACAATATTGTGTATTTATCCAAAAAAGAGGTATTTGATTTTTTTAAAGTAACTGATAATGATAAACATACTCGTTTTAGAGAAGCGATTGAAAAAATGCAAAAGACTGCTTATTTTGAGATAAGAGAAGAACAAAAAAAGGGATTTAAGTTTAGAAGTATAATACCAATTCCAGAAGTAGAGTGGACAGATTATAGTGATGAGGTATTGATCCGTTTTGATATAGCTATCATGCCTTACCTAATAGAATTAGGGACTAAGTTTACTCAATATGCTATTTCAGATATAATTGAGCTTCAAAGTAAGTACAGTATAATTTTGTATAAATGGTTTTGTATGTTTTATAATCAATTTGAAACTTACCAATTTTCAGGCGAACGTAATCAAGCACAACTTTACGATTTAAATAACCCTAAAATATCTGTAAATAAATTGAGAGAGTTAACAGATACGTTGGAAGATTATAAGAGGTTCGATAATTTTGAAAAGCGAGTAATCAAAGATGCAATAAATGAAATTAGCCTTCATACTCATTTTAATATCACTTATGAAAAAATAAAAAAAGGGAGATCAATCGACTCAATCCAGTTTCATATCGTCAAGAAAATAAATTGGAAAGATGAAAATTATAAACGTAATGATGTACAAGCACAATTGACCGAAGAACAAAAACAAGCTCAAAATCAGGTTAATTATGCGGTAGCAGTCTCCAATCCATTAACTATGAAGCTTATCACCGCTTCTTTATTGTCTGCAGCAGATATTGCAAATCAAGATACAATTTTAGGACTTGCTGAGAGTGTTTATCCGATTTATGATAAACTTGTGAAGGAACTAGGGGAAGATGCGTTAGAAACGCACATGAGTTACGTAAGAAAAAAAATGGTTGACTATACAGAAACAAAGAAAAATATTGTTAAATATTTAAGTGTAGCAGCAACGCAATACCTTAATTCAAGATTGAGCCAGCAAGAAATTAGAAAATAGAGCTACAATTCTATCTGCAAAAAGAGGTGAATAAGATGGTTCAACTAAATGAAAACACAAGGATAATTGGGAAAGTTGTAGAAGCTTTTACCCCAATTAAAAAATAGTATTAAAAAAGTGAAAATCAACGTTTAAAAGATTTGTTGATTTTCACTTTTTTATTCTTGTTATTTATTATGTTTTTAAACCCTTTGAAGGATTAGCAGACTAACAACGATGAGGGTTATCTTAGAGCTCTTCTAACTCTTCTTTATCAGAATTTTTGGTTGTTGGTTTCCATATTTTTTCTTTAGGTAACATATTGCTAGAGATATCTCTATACGCTTCTTTAATTCCACTTTTTACAGCCCATTTGATAACAAAGTATAAAGTAACAAAAAATATAAAACCACTTCCACCGCTAAGACCTAAATTTTCCCACATAATATCTCCTCTTTCAAATTCAATTTATAATTAAATACTAGCCTTCATTTTTAGCTAGATTTTAGCATAATGTAAATAATTTAGCAAATAGAGAATAAGGTTTCTCTAAGAGATAATACTCTCTGAAAGAGGTTTGTCTTATATCAAATCAGTTTTTGTTGAAGATTTTACTCCTACTGGAAAATTTTTTAGAAAGAAAGTGGGAGTAAATGGAGTCCTTTTATTTTTATGTTTGAAAAAATACGTCAGTTATTTTGTTAAAAATAAATAGTTAATAGTTATATATAATAGTTACAGTTACAGTTACAGTTAAGGGGCGATTTTAAGGCTTAACCATGCGGTTTCTAGAGGTTATAATCGTAAAAATGTTGTACTGAGGAGTAAAAATGTTGTACTGAGGAGTAAAAATGTTGTACTGAGGAGTAAAAATGTTGTAGGTATGTCGTAAAAATTGCGTATTAGTTCCTAAAAATGTTGTAGGTATGTCGTAAAAATGTTGCTTATAATCGTAAAAAAGTTGTTTATGGTCGTAAAAATGTTGCTTATAATCGTAAAAATGTTGTATTTGTACTGGACATAATGGTAAAAAAAGTGTATATTAAAAAAAATAGCTTTCAAATCGTAAAAATGTTGTACTTTTGATGAAGTTTTCCTTAGATAAAAAGAAAATTTATATAAAAATATGGTTTTTCTACTATGAAAGGCATAAAAAATACACCTTTTTTACGATTATAAGCAGTTTATGGATCACGGTACACTTCTAGTACTGTTAAGTACACTTTTAATACTGGTAAAGGAGTCCTATGCAAAATTTTAATCTTTTAGATGAACTTGAGGATGAAGAGAAATTTAGAAACGATATTAAATACAGCCGTCAACTTCCAGAGATGTTTTCTACGGAGGATATTAACGCAGCAAGTGAAAATATAACATTTGCTATCTTAGGGGAATTGAGGGATAGGTACAATGGCGCTGAACCAGTAACCTTTTCCTATCAAGAACTGGCAGAACTTGGTGGCTTGTGGGTAACGAGAAAAAATGGGACTAAAAGCTTATATAATGGCAAGAGATTACAAAAAATAATGTATGATCTCAATGACGCTCTCAAAAACTTTTCCTACTACCAGGTTAGAGAGACTAATGAAGACGGAACTCCTAAGTCTTGGAAGACAATTAATATCTTCAGTATCATAGATTTTGATGGTACAAAAAAAGAGGTAAAATTGACCATCTCGAATGCTGAAATTAGTCCTCAACAAGTTGATGCCAAAGGGAATATAATCAATAAACCTTTACACGTCTATGATTTGATAAATTCAAAAGATTGGCGAACTGTAAAACATCTTCAGTACAGTAGGGGGATAAATAACAGTCTACCTTCAAAATATTCAAAAAGAATTTATCGTTTCATCAGCGAATTTAGAGGATTTCCTAAAGGGACTAAGATGCGAATAGATGATTTTGACAAGAAAATCTTAAAGATATTAAAAACTGAGGAAGAAGTTTTTAGTAAAAATAGTGAAGTTTTTGATTTAAGAAAAAACAGAAAAAAATATTTGGAGACAGCAGTAAAAGAGATTTCTGAATTAAGAACAGCTGAGGGTGAGCAAATAGTAAAAAATCTTGATTATGTATACCACATGACGGGGCGGAGAATTCAATCAATCGAGTTTATTTTTACACCATTTAGTGCAGATTTAACAGGTAATAGTGGTCTTGCATTAACTAAACGTACTTCTTCTCCTGGTAAAACTAGCCCGTTTGTAGAAGATGCGAAACGGGTTTTAGAGTATTTAAATTACCTATGGAGTGTTGATATTGAACAAAATGATACAGGAATGTTAGTTTATGTTCCACATAATGGAAGTATCCAATTTGATACTGACGATAGTAAACTTTTACAGCCGATTCATAGTTTATTAGAACATGGTGTGCCTATTGAGGAACTATTTCAAGTAGCAGAAATGAAAGCTATTGAGTGGAAGTTCATGAGCCCTGGAATGAATATTAATCTTAAACCAAGTGTTGTTTTTGGACTTAAGTACTCTGAGTACAGGGTATTTGTGGAATTTTTTAGAAATAATAATTTATCATGGTTCATCTGCGATTTAGATCAACAAGATTTTGAAATTCCTCTTGATGGTCCATGGAATGAATGTTAAAAGTGTATTCGTATTTAATATACGGAAACCCTATTAAATAGCATCCATACACAACAAACATACGTATAAACAACAAATGTAAATATACTTGATATTTGTGGGTGTAAGATACTTAAAAACAAGTATTTGATAAATTAAGAGTATATGATACAATCAATCTATAAGAATGAGGAGCATAAGCTCATATGGAAAAGTCAAGCAGTTTGGTCACTGTCTTGATTTTTTTGTATTGAAAAAACCAGCTAATCAGTTTGGTTTGACTCCTACGAAGGTGCAGACTATTTTTTGTGGCGCTTTTTGCGTTTTTTTAGGAAATGTTTATGGTTAGTCATCCATAATTTAAACAAAAAAAGTAACATTTCCACCACCAGTGTGGCAACGGCTCGAATGAAAATAAGAAACTTACAAAATTACTCCGTTTAATTTATGACTCAGATTAAGGGAATCTTCACACAGGGTAACAACGAGGACGATTATATGTAACAAACACAATCATGAATACAAGTATAAACATACGTAAGGTATATATTTACACCTACCTCTTGACATCATAACTGTGTGCTGCTATAATAAATACAAGCAATAAGTATACGTATGTTTAATCCATATATCCATGTAATTGTGAATATACGTACAAATAAAGGAGTGAAAATGAAAATTGTAACCTTTTCAGCCATTAAAGGCGGTGTTGGTAAAACTACATTAGCGTATAATTATGGAGAGTGGCTAGCAAAATCAGGGAAGAATGTACTCTTTATTGATTTGGATCATCAATGCAACTTGTCCCAAATTTATGATATTTACGACAATGAAGAGACAGTAGGAAATATTTTCAAAGGATCTGGAAGAGTAAAAATTCATGAGATTTCCGATAAAGTTAGCTTAATTTCAGGAGATATGAGACTGGATGCTATCGAGAGAGATATTGAAAATAAGACTAATAAAAATATGTTACTTTATTTATGGTTTGCTGATAATTATGAAAGAGTAAATTTAGAGCAGTATGATTTTATTATAATAGATACTCACCCAGATTTTTCAACAGCAACTAAAAATGCTCTTATTGTAAGTAATTCTATAATTAGCCCTATAACACCAAGTGAACATGGCTATAATGCAAAATTTAATCTTGAAGAAAGAGTAAAAGATTTAAAAATTGAAGCTATCGACTATAACACCAGAAAATCATACTTCACAGCAAATTTATATTATGTTGCTAATATGGTAAAACATAATACAAGCTCATCAAGACAATTGTTAGAAGCTCTTAAAGACGAAGATAATGTTGTTGCAGTAATCCCAGAAAAGGAACTTTTCAACAGAACTACTCTGGATAAAAAATCAATTGCTGATTTAAAACTTGATACAAAAGTATATCAAAAACAGAAAAAATTCTTTGATGATATTGCAAAGAGTTTTGATATTATTAGCGAAAAAATATAAGTAACTACATCACATATAAATGTAACGATTGCTATTAAATAACATTTATATGTATACGTAATAAGCATGAATTATAAATGTGAATATATTCAAGAGGAGAAACAAATGGCATTTGAACCACGTAATAAAAATATAACTGAAGCATTACGCACCCCTACTGAGAGTGTAGTTAATAAAGAAGAAGCGTTAATCATTCCAAGTTTTAAGGATACAACAGAAAAAACTCAAAATTATACTTTTAGTTTACAGCCAAGTGTGAGAAAAAAATTGACTGCTGTATCAAAAGAGCAGGGATTTCCTTCAGCATCAAGCTTCCTAAATTCTCTTATAAAAGGACTCTAGTAATGGATAAAGATGAATTAATCAGGCAACAACGAGAAAACAGCTAAAAAGCCAATTACACAATTAAAGAAAATTGAGACTCAATTAGAAAAATTAGAGTTTGAAGGAACGGAAGAAGAACAAGAAATTAAGAAAAAATTGATTGAGTTGCTGATGAAATAGAAAAGAGGGCTAAAGTTAGCCCCTTTTCATTTAAGAAATATTTATAATTTGTTCAATGGATATACGGATTTTAACAAATTACTTGCTTATTTCCAGGAAAACGAGTAATTTAATTTGCTCTAGCTTTCAAGGAGTTCTACAAAACAACTTTTATTATGATATAATTTTTAGTGGCGCACCCTGACCATGTGAAACATGCCTGGAAAGGGGGTGAAGTTTTATGTTTCTCATTTTCGTTCAAGCCGTTGCCACACTGGTGGTGGAAATGTTACTTTTTTTGTTTAAATTATGGATGACTAACCATAAACATTTCCTAAAAAAACGCAAAAAGCGCCACAAAAAATAGTCTGCATCCCTAGGGGAAGAGAGACCAGCTTGACCAGCTGGTTTTTGCATATAAAAAAACCAAGACAGTGACCAAACTGTACTTGGTTTTTTTTTTATGTGAAGCTTACGCTCCTCATTTTCGTTAATATAATTATATCATATTTCATTTAGTTGTCAAACTTACAGACTAATATTTTAAGTACTCATATCTAAAAGTTTCGAAAAAACTCTAATTGAAGAAGAGACTAATTTTAGCCCCTTTATTTAAGAAATATTTATAATCTGTTCAATGGATATGAGATAGATTTTATCTGTTGATTTTATTCTGACTTGATTATTGATAAATTCAGAAACAAAACCATAGACTTCAGTTAATTTATTTTTAGAATGATATTTAACTTTGATTTGTACCTGATTAGAAAAAGACTGGTTAAGAAGATGAAGTACTGCATGAGTTGATAAAGTTTGAGTGACTTTATCATTTTTTTGTTCCTTTTCAAAGGTATTTTGAGCCTCCATAAGTTCTCCAGTCGCAAATGCACCCCATTTCATCATCCCTCGATCGTGATAAGTCCGAATGACCTCATAAGGGCTATAGGAACGATCAACTGACATCTGTTTCCTCCTTGTTTTGGCTTGCTGCATGACCTCCGATAAGCTTGTTCCGATGGATCACACGTGATCCCGCAGATAAACTACTTGCCTTTTGGATGGAGAGAAAATCGAACTTTTCTCTAATTTCATCAATGGTTTTTTGAAGGGCTTCTTGCTTTTCATTGGATTGATTCTCTTCAACACTTTCAAATAGCGAAAGTTGTTTGAAAGAACTATCAGAGAGCTGATTCCCACTTATCCCTATTTGCCTTATTGCTCCTCCCTGGTATTTTTCACGGAATAGTGAGATTGCCAGTTCTTGTAAATCTTTTGTGTTTTGAGTGGCTTCAATATTGCGTGAAACCTTAATCGAAGCGTATTCAGAGGTTGCTGCAGCCCCTGCGTAGAGCGAAAGGTTACTTGCTAATTTATCCCCTTTTCTCAGCCTTACCGCTAAGTTTTCCGCCATTTCGTTAATCACAAGCTCAATTTCTCTTTGGTTATGATAGTCACGTGGTAGAATTTGAGAATTGCTGAAGCTAGAAGATTTAGGCGTATATTTCTCTCTGACATTGCTTTCGTCGATGCCGTTAGCGTGGAAAAAATGCTGCAGTCCGATCGTTCCTAATTTTTGCTTCAGCAAAAGAGGGTCAGCATTCGCAAGCTCTTTGATAGAAGTGATCCCCAACTTGTTTAAACGTTGCTCAGTGCGTTTCCCGATTCCCCAGAAGTCTGTCATCTTAGGAAGCGTCCACAGCTTACTAGGCACATCCTCATAACGGATTAATGCCCTCATATTCTGATTATGCTTAGCATAGTTATCCATCGCAAGCTTGGCGAGCAGGGGGTTATCTCCCATTCCTACAGTGACGTAAAGCCCTAACTTATGCAAAATTTCTCGTTGCAAATCTAAAGCAATCAAATTCATTTGCTCATATCTGTTTTTAATACCAGGATAAAATAGATTAAGGGATTCAGTAATATCCAAAAAAGATTCATCAATCGAGTAAGAATGAATTTCTTCAATTGATGTGTAATTGGTAAGAATATCGGTTACCTTTATTTTATAATCTACATACAATTGCATTTGAGGGGGAACAATCCAAGTGCGCTTTGCCCAAGATTCAATAAAAGCAACGTACTGCAAAGTCGGTTCAGTTCGCTGTCCATGAATGTCCGTATGCGTTCTATACCATCGGGGATAATTGAATTTTCTTGTTTCTATAAGAAAAGGTAAGTCGCTGGCACGACTTATGTTTTTCATCCCAAAAACTTTTTTAAATGTGGGACTAGAGGCAAGAGTTAACCCTTTAGTATTATCCGCTCGACTCATGACGCAAAGAGAAGTCGTTAGAGGGTTGAGGTTTCGTTGAACGCACTCAATAGAAGCATAATTTGACTTGACATCCTCAAAAAGAATCGCTCGTCGAGGTTCAAGGGAGTAGTCAAAAAAATGGTTTAGTTTTTGGTTATCCATTTGTCCCTCCACCAATAAACACAATACGAAATATAAGTTTTACTGATATTATACCCCAAAAACAACCGCAAATCAATATAAAATATCAGAAAAACTATTAAAAACGTTTTGAGTTATATGGAATGTGCTATCATGAACAGGGATGTTAGAAGCAAAAATTCTGACCTCTAAATTCATAGCGACTAATGATTAATGAGTTAGCGTTACTTAATTGATAAAGAAGTCTAAACATATTTTAAAAAAAAAAGAGACTCTATAAGAATCTCTTTTTTTTTAACCTGGTAGTATAAAGCTAACTGCATCTAATAATGGTTCTAAATCTTTCTCAGAAAATTCACCCCATTTATTTTTTGCTCGTTTTGACATATCTACTGTTCTCACCTGATTTGCAAGAAAAAAACCAGATGTCCCAAAACCATTCTTTGGAACATCTAGAACCCAAGGATACTCAATCCATTTTGGGTCAGTTCCATATTTTGGAGATGTTGAAATTGGAACAACAAGCCGCATACTACCCGTTCTATTAAATTCATCATTACTGATTATAATAACAGACCGCATTTCGCCTTGTTCATGTCCTTTTGTTGGGTTTAAATCAATATACCAACATTCGCCAAAATTATAACTTTTCATAAAACTTCACTTTCTATTTAATCATATTCTTCTTCTCCCATGTTAGTTATATCTCCAAAAAATTCAGTATCTTCAACTGTACCGTATTTTTGTTGGAAACTATTAACTTGACTTAAAAACTTTTCTTTTTTCGTCATCAAGTCGCTAGGTGTTAAAACTATTGTTCCATCCCTAAACACGGATTGTTCAAATTTCGCTGACTTAGAAAGCATTTTTCTAGCAGCTGCAGTAATTACAATTTGTCCTTTACTGGACAGTTTACTCTCCCCTCTATATCTGGGTTCTTCCAAAAATTTGATAGTTTTTGTGCCTCCCATATGATAGCCTCCTCACTCTATTTCCTTATAGTACACTATTTCCTTATAGCCTACTTTAGATTATATCACGTTCTTTGGCGGCTTACAAGTAAGACGATTTTAATTAAATGTTTTATGTAATAAACTAGAGGATGTTATTTAACAAATAATATTGGAAAATATAATGAAGTATCTGTGATTTTTGGTTATCAGGTACTATTTTTATATCTTGATTTAAGATTAGGACAACAGGGTATACTTAGTTGCTATTGCTGGGATTGGAGATTGCTTTCCCCAAAGATTTATAGAGGCAGCAAACATGGTTAATTCACATCTAAATTCAGGCAGAGTTTAGATGTATCTCGATCATTGTACATATGCTCATTTATAGTTGAGATATGATATAATTTAAAATAATTATGTATAATTTTTTAGTCTATGTTGTTTTAATAATATTATTTTTCCGTCTTAGGAGAGAATACAAGAACGGTAGTGAAAAAAAAGTAAAATTTTTTCACTACGTTATTTTGCCCTTGCTTTTCATTTTGGCAATATTGCCCATAATAATTTCGATATTCGTTATCAATAGTTGAATTTATAACAAAACATACTAAGATTAGTAGTGAAGAATCTCCGACGGGAGATTCTTCACTACTTTTTCTTTTATGTTAAAGTAGAGGTGTCTTGTTATGTCGTGGGGCTTTTAGACGCTAGACGTCGATAACAAAACGGACAAGACACTTTTTTAGTTAAGTTTGTTCAAAGTATGTAGGACGCCTGACGTCGAGTATTGAAAATGAAACTTTCTAAAAAATACGTGTTATCAAGATAAAACGAGGTGAAATTATGCGTACTGTATTTGGAATTGATGTGAGTAAAGCAACTTCTGAAGTAGCTATTTTAGTCAATGGAGAAAGAGTGCATGGCTACTCTATCCCTAATGATGTCATTGGTTTTTCTAGACTCTACCAGGATTTAACCCAAGTGGTTAATCCAGAAATCATTTTTGAGGCAACGGGAGTTTATTCCCGTCGTTTAGAAGCCTTTCTTAAAAATAATAATTATACTTACACAAGACTCAATCCCCTTGAGGCAAAAAAACAGCTAGATGGTTTGAGACACAGAAAAACAGATAAAATCGACGCTGAAACTCTAGCACAAACACAATTTGTTCTCGATCGTAAACCAAGTTATGTCCAAGAAGAAATTTTTGAACATCTTCGTGATCTAAGTCGGTTCTATCAGAATCTGACAGAAGATATTGTTAGGTCTAAAAATCGTCTTCATAAAGGCCTTCAAGCAACTTTTCCAGAGATAGAAAAACTATTATCTATACCAAGTGGGGCACAGTATTGCAATCTAGTTATAACTTTTCCGAGTGCCTCTCTTGTTCTTGAAAAATCTAGGATCGAGTTACAAGATATCGTACGTCAATCCACTGCTAAACAGATTTCAGAAAAACGTGTCATCGATTTGACGGATAAACTTATAGAGAGCGCTGAACAATCCTATCCTGCTGTAGCTATGGACTCTCCCATGTTAGAAACTGTACGTTACTTTGCTAAAGAACTTTTACGGTTAAATGCACAAAGAAAATCTGTTTTAGATCATATGGTGGAACAAGCTCAAACTTTGCCAGAGTATGATGTACTTTTATCTATTCCAGGAATAGCAGAAACGACAGCTGTTTCTATTATTGGGGAGCTAGGTGATATTCGTCGCTTTCGTTCAAGCAATCAGATTAATGCTTTTATCGGAATTGACCTCAGACATTATCAATCAGGAGATTATTTAGCCCAAGAACATATTACAAAGCGTGGGAATCCTTATGCAAGGAAAATCCTTTTCAAAGCCATTCACAATATAGTCTCTGCTAGTAGAACCAAACCCAGCCATATTGCAGATTTTTACTCGAAAAGAAAGAGGCAAACACCTAATGCTCCAACAAAGCCTTATACGATTGCCTCTATGCACAGACTCATTCGCTGTCTATATTACCTTATTATACACAATAAAACCTATGATTACGCATTAACCCAAAATCAATAGGAAATCTTGTGTAAGATTATTTTAGCACCTTATTATAAAATTATATAGATAAGGTTTTTTGACATCTTCTTTTTTAAAATAAAGTTAGAAATTTCCTCACCATTAACCAACAATTTACAGATTAAAGAGTTATGGGAACGGCTTAATACTTGACAAATGGTAGATTATCATCTTGGATGTTCATTGGTTCTGAGTTCGCAAATGGATCATGGCTATCTGCAGGGGAACTTTGTTTTTGATTATTTTGAGTTGCTGAAGGTGGTGGAGTGGGTACATTTCCTATTTTCTGACAACTTTCGAGTAGTTGGAAACTGTCAGCCACAACTTCAGTTACATTAACATAAACATGTTGGACTTGTTGTTTTTCATAGTTACGTGTTTGAATACATCCAGTAATTCCAATTAGAGCTTCCAATTCGATTAAATTCAAACCTTGAAAGACTCATATTTTTTTGCGGATTTACTTATCTTGTGCTTGCGTTTGATTTATATACCTAAAGTTTTTTATTATATAATAGGCAGTATGATAAAAATAAATGGAGGATATTATGCTAAATTCAATCGATTTTTTTCAATATATTAGTGATAAAATATCATGGTCAAAAAAAGTGGTCCCTTCAAAGACAACATTACTTTATGAGGGTGACTTATCTAATAAAGTATATTATATTAAAAAAGGTGCATTAAGAATGTGGAATAATGATGATGGAAAGGATATTACGTTTCAGTTTTTCTTTGAAAGCCAAATCGTATCATCTTATGAGAGCTTTTATTTGAATATTCCCAGTAAATTTTCTATCGAATCAATTGAACCCACAGAATTATTAATCATTGATAAACAGCAGGTATATCAACTTTTAAATGACTACCCTGAAATGAACAACTATTTCATTGAACAACTGTCTATGAGGTTGATTACTTATACAGATTACTTTTTATCTAGAATTAAGGAGTCTCCTGAAAAAAGATATCTTTCACTTCTTACTCAAAATAGTGACTTAATAAATCGCGTACCTGATTATTATATTGCTTCATTTTTGGGTATTACTCCAGTATCTCTCAGTAGAATAAAAAAAAGAATAGAATAATTATCTTTTGTTAATGACAATGGTATTCTTTTCTTTTATTATAATCATATAAAAGAAAAGAGGAATCCAAAAATGAAAACATTAATTATATATAATCATCCCTATGAAGGAAGCTATAACCATGCCATTCTTGAATCTGTTATTTCAGGAATCCAAAAATCCAATGGTGAGTATGAAGTTATAGACCTAGATAAAGATAACTTCAACCCAGTCATGACCTCAGAAGATTTATTAGGATTTGTAAAACACAAAGCAGTAGATCCAGCAGCCATCGCCTATGCAGAGAGAATGCGAGAAGCTGACCACTTAGTATTTATTTTTCCTATTTGGTGGGAATTGATGCCTGCCCTAACAAAAGGATTTATTGACAAAGTGATCTTCCCGGGATTAACTTATTCTTATAAAAAGAATGGGCTTAGTATGGAAAGTCTACTACCTAAGTTAAAATCCACAACAGTCATTTCAACTATGAATACGCCAAAAATAATGTATAAACTAACCTACGGAAACGCTATAAAGAAAGCTTTAATAAAAGGAACATTTAAAAAATCTGGAATGAAAAATGTAAAATGGCTTAGTTTAAATATGGTCAAAATGAGTAAGACAGAAAAAAGAAAAAAATGGCTCCAAAAAATCGAAGAAAAATTTTCTAAAAAAGACAAGGCATAATATGTAGGTAATAGATGACATTGCTCCCAATTTATGCTTGAAATCATATTTATCACTTTACAAAGATTTAAAAATTAGAAAGTTAGGATTAAATATAGGTAAGGTATTGAATTATCAAGCGTGTCAAAGGAGACAATCATGCAAAGGCAAACAGAATTTTTTAAGGTAAAATCTGAAATAGCACCTATCTCAGTAAAAGAAAGTTTGAAAGGCTAAATACTTGACAAATGGTAGAAAAAATCCTCTCGTAGAGGGTTTTTTTCTAGAATTTTCAAGTACTTGAGAGATAAGATAGATGATTGATTTTATGCTATAATAATCAGTGGCGCACCTTACCAATGCAGAAATGCCTTAGGGAGGGGGTGAGATAATGCTTCTGCAACTGTTCGTATCAGTAGTCGCTCCTATTGTGGTTGGAGTAATCCTTGAGCTGGTCAAGGATTGGTTAAAAAACCGACATAAGCGCCATTAGTCCACATTTGCTCAGTTTCGCAGAACTGGGCATTTTTTGTATAAAAAAACCGAGAAATTCGCAGTTTCTCGGCTTATTTTGTGAGATACCACTCCCACAACTATTCGTTATAATAATTATAACATTTCACTATTTTTTGTCAAGGCTTCTATTTTTTGATACTGACAACTTTATAAATCTTCTCTTTTGAATGGCAATCTCCCGAAAATTTCAACAACAAATATTGATTATCCGCTCCGTTTAAGTTATGATTAAGGAGGAGAAATGATGAAAAAAATAATTAAATTCAGTATTTTATTTTTGGTGGTCTCTGTAATGCTTCCTTTATCTGCATGTAGTGGCAATAAAGTTGAACAAGGTACAGATTTCAACAAAAATAGTAGACAAGTAAGCACGCAAAAAACTCAAAAAAATATAGATGAACTTCCAGTAAGAAACTGGGTTGGAAATTATCGGCTATATAATGTGCCTTCCTCAACTTCTTCATTGATGTTCAGTGGACTTTCAATACAAAAAGAAGGTAAAGCAGCAGTATATTTGAACGGTGCTGAAATTATGGCAAATGGACAAGGTGATGCATTAATTGGGAAAATAAAAATCACAAGAAATAAGCCAAATACTTTTTCGGATAAAAAGATTTGGGGATATCAAACTATAAAAAATACCCCGATAGTAGGAGAAGATACTCCATCCCCTATTGAAGTGACACCAAATGCCTATATTACAATTACATTTACGCAGGAAGCATTAGACGAGATTAATCATAAATATGGAGATAATCTAACTGAACTAAGTCAAACTTGGATTAGTTACGAATCAAATAATGGTGAAAATATCTTGACCAGCGGTAGTGAGATTCCAACCGTGTTGATTCCTAAAACTACGGATAATACGTATTCGAGTTCAGTTGCTACAGAAGTAAGTGAAAAAATGAATTTTGATGAAATATCAAGTGGAAATTATTCAAGCATTGAAGGAACTTGGGAAAATTCACAGGGAGAAACAATAACAATATCTGAAAATACAATTGAAGCAAGTGCTTTTAAAACCTTAAATGGAGATGCACAAGCAACAATTAACGGACTGTCCATTAATATTCCAAGTCAGAATGATGCACAAGGAAATCCGAAAGTTGTAGAAGAAGATAATATCTATAAAGGAGAGCCTGTTTACTCTAAAACCTTAGAAGTGGCTGTCGATACAGGGGCTAATCCTAATGCAAGTTTCAATTTTTTATCTTTGGGAACGAGTTCCGTAAACGGGATTTCACAGATTGCTTTTTTACCCGCTAATAAGACGCCTTATAATATGCAAGTTGAAATCGGAAATGATGCCTCAACAGAGGATAGAATATTTCTAAATATGGCACAGCAACCTGTTGTTGACGTAAACAACACCTACTTAAAAGTTAATTAGAACGCAAGCGTAGTTCATATGGAATGTTTCTAAACATGAATAAGGCTATCCAATAAAAAACTCATCACTTAATAGTTTTGAGTTTTTTTTACATCTCAAGCAACATGAAATAAATTTCCCTTTTTGTTATTATTTGAGGTCGTCCGTTACTTGAAAAGAGCATTGCAGCTGATCTCAAGAGTGTATTAGCATTTATGTTATACTTATAGTCCGATTTCTGGAACTCAATATTTTGTTGCTGGTACGAACTAATTTTGAGTATTGTATGGTATAATTTTTGTATGAAAAAGAATATTATACTAATAGTGACTATGCTTGTTATTCTCCTTGTAGGGGGAAGTGCTTTTAAACTGCTTCAGAGTACAAATGACAAAAATACTAAAGAAATCGTTCTAAAAAAAGAAAAATCTCAAAATTATACAATTAGTTATGCTTTGCATCATTATAAAAGTTATGATGAATTGTTAAAAGATAATAAACCGATTCAGGGGAAGTTATCTGATAAAACTTATGTCATAAAAGGGGATGGAACTCCCAAACATTCTGGAGGATGGACCTTCAAAGAAGGAAAAGGGACGATGTTTGAGATCAGTCATAAAAAAGTGCAAGTAGATTATAAATTGACTACTGATAATAAAGATGTGACAACTCTTGGAGCTATAAAAAAAGCTTTTCTGGAAAAATAAAAAGCATTAATCCTGAACTTCCTATTTTTTAATCAGTAAGTCCCCAGACTACTCTTAGAAACAAAAGGGTCACTTTTGTGGAAAGCAATCCACGATAGCATGTATCTTGGAGGCTCTGAACGTTGGAATGATCCTTATAATGGTTGGATACTTGGTGCTGGAGCGTCTTATTACGTTGATTTTGCAGAAGGAAACATTAGTGCTGGTTGGACACAAGCTCCTTTAGCATCTGGTGCTGCATATTACGTAGGAAATGTCTAATTAAAAAAATACTTTCGGGTACATTACACGAAAGTATTTTTCTATTATTTTGAAGGCTCAATATTTACATCTTTTGTTATTTTTTTTGTAATTTCTTTTCCGTCTGTTCCGGCTATCCCTGCAGTAACTTTGACCGTTGATTTTTTATGTGGATCGCTAGCTAGTTTTAACGTAAAATTTCCGTCAGAATCAGCACTTTGGGAATCAACTGTAAGACCCTCTCCAATTCTAACTTTTCCGTTTGGAATCGTTTTAACTCTTATTAAAGCTACTCCTCTGCTGTCCATGGAAGCGCTAGAAGGAACTTTTAAGAATAGAGTTTGCTTTGTTTTATCAGATTCTTTTGAAGAAGAAGTTGACTTTGTGTTATTACTTGAACACGCTGAGAGTGAAACCGCTACAAGTAAGGTAAGGCTACCGATAATAATTTTTTTCATAACTTTTCTCCTATCAGTTCTGATGACTGAGAATATTGTTTACAACTAGATAGTTTATTATATCAAAAAAGGGTGAAGTATCTAACAAAAATAGGGATAATATATATTAACTTTTTATTATAAAATAATTATAAATAATTCTGAAAATGTCATTTAAAATAAATATATAAACCCGCTCATAGATTAACCATTATGAGTCATTTTTTCGTTAATTTTTCAGTATTTGAGAGATAGGATAGATGATTGTTTTTATGCTATAATAATCAGTGGCGCACCTTACCAATGCAGAAATGCCTTAGGAAGGGGGTGAGATAATGCTTCTGCAAATCTTCGTATCAGTAGTCGCTCCTATTGTGGTTGGAGTAATCCTTGAGCTGGTCAAGGATTGGTTGAAAGACCGACATAAGCGCCATTAGTCCACATTCGCTCAGTTTCGCAGAACTGGGCGTTTTTTTTGCATAAAAAAACCGAGAAATTCGCAGTTCCTCGGCTTGTCTTGTGAGATACCACTCCCACAAATCTTCGTTACTTTTATTATAACATTTCAAGACTCTTTGTCAACCGCTTTATCTTTTAAAGCTTTCATAAATCGTCTTTTTTGAGTAGCGATACTTATTCCTGTTTTTCGCTCAATCATCTTGTATGTCATTCCTTGCTGTTTTAGCTCAAAAGCAAATTGAATTTGTTCTTCAGAAAATTTCTTTGGACGTCCCTCTTTAAAATTGGGATCATGAAGTTTAGCAAAAGTTTTCCCCTCTTGAGTTCTCGTTATGATGAGATCTCGTTCAAATTGAGCAAAGGCACTAAAAACAGTAAAAATTAGTTGACCTGTTGGTGTATTATCAATGAGTCCGATATTTAAAATATGAACTTTGATGCCTTGAGCAAATAACTCTTGAACGATTCCTAGCGCTTCTCGAGTGTTTCTTGCAAAGCGATCCATTCTGGCGACAATTAAAGTATCCCCTGATTTTAATTGCTGCAGCACAAGATTGAATTGCTTTCGTTCAACCGTAGTGCCTGTAAATTTTTCTTGGAAAATTTTCTCAGCTCCTGCCTCTTTCAAAATTTCAATTTGATGTTCTAATTTTTGTTCCAACGTACTAACACGTGCATAGCCAATTTTCATCTTTTTACCTTCCACTTATAACCCTAAGTTACGAGCCGTTCTTTTTCCTTTAATTATAACACACAAAAAAAGAGCTCACAACTGTTAAGTTATGAGCTCTTTTAAATATTGAAGCAAGAAGTTTCTTTTTATCCTTTATTTTTTAGTAATATCCGCAGGTTGCCAAACATAAGTCCCAGACATATGTGCTCTATCATATTGCTGGTACATTTTATCTGAAGTGTTAAACATAAAAGGTCCCTGAGGATTTAATGGATTCCCGTAAGTTTCAACCTGTTGCCAAGCCCCCGAATATTTACCACTGGCTTTGCTAATAAGTGGGAGGTACGGATTATACTTAAATGTAAAATTCTTTCCCAAAGTTATTGTATTTAAATTTACACATCCCTTAAACATATTTCCTGTGCTTAAATTTGAATTATGGTCGGTGTAGAAGTGGGAAATATCTACGTATTTTAAATTGGTCATCCCGCTGAACCAATATTCTAAATTATTCACATCATCTATCCTTAGATAGTTAAGACCCTCAATCGTCTCCAATTGATCCATATCTTCAAACATATGCCGACTATCTGGTGCTGCCCACGTTTCAGATTGGAACACCAAACGCTTCACTTGACTCTTTAGCACTTTCCAAGGGTATGTTTGATTTCTATCATTAGGGAATTTTCCACCGTTGATATACATTGTCCGGTTCTGTTGCAAAGTTTTAAATCTACTATCAGATAAGGTAGAATAATAGAAAAAGATAGCAGGAGGAATGACGTTGAGTCATTTTAAAGGAAAGCAATTTCAGCAGGATGTGATTATTGTAGCCGTGGGCTACTATCTTCGTTATAACCTTAGCTATCGTGAAGTTCAGGAATTGTTATATGATCGTGGCATTAACGTTTCTCATACGACGATTTATCGTTGGGTGCAAGAATATGGCAAACTACTCTATCAAATTTGGAAAAAGAAAAATAAAAAATCCTTTTATTCATGGAAAATGGATGAAACGTACATCAAAATTAAAGGAAAATGGCATTATTTGTATCGAGCCATCGATGCAGATGGTTTAACCTTGGATATTTGGTTACGTAAAAAACGGGACACACAAGCAGCCTATGCTTTTCTTAAGCGGTTAGTGAAGCAGTTTGATGAACCGAAGGTTGTAGTCACAGATAAAGCCCCCTCTATTACAAGTGCCTTTAAGAAACTAAAAGAATACGGCTTTTATCAAGGGACAGAACATCGTACCATTAAATACCTGAATAATTTGATTGAACAAGACCATCGTCCAGTAAAGAGACGCAATAAATTCTATCGAAGTTTACGCACTGCCTCACCCACGATTAAAGGTATGGAAGCCATCCGAGGATTATATAAGAAAACCCGAAAAGAAGGCACTCTCTTCGGGTTTTCGGTCTGTACTGAAATCAAGGTATTATTGGGAATCCCAGCTTAAATCATAGATACCGTAAGGGATTTTATTCTTTATTTAAAACTTTGCAACAGAACCGGGCACAGTATCCACCTAGTATTTACAATATCTATATCCTCCTGTTCTAATTAACAACTCAATATTCATTTTAAAAATTTCTCTTTAGTTCACTATCAATGTAAGTTGATTTTATTAAACATATGCCTTACTTTGTCTATTCTATTATTTGGACGACGTGGTTGGAAAGCAGACTTAATGTTAGTAACCTGATAACCTTTTAACTCTGTTAAACAGACACTGCGTCCATTTGTAAAGAAAGTTAAACTGTTTCGATACTCTTGAATACAACGGGCTGGAATTTCACCAATGAGAATGACCTCGTTACCTTTTAACTTAGTATTTAAAATATTTGCACAATATTTGGAAGCATCATTATATGCTCTCGAAAGATATTCTTGTGGTACATAAATTTCGAAGCTAAGATATGGCTCTAATAACTCTGTACCACTCTTTCTAAAAGCCTGCTCTAGTACAATAGGCGCAAGCATTCGGAAATCTGCTGGCGTACTGACAGGGCTGTAATATAGACCATACTTAAAACAGATCTTACAGTCTGTTAATTTCCAACCGTACAATCCTTGTTCACACCCATAGCGTATACCTTCCATAACTGCATTTTGAAATGATTGATTTAAATAACCTAGAGAAACCAGGCTCTCATACTGAATGCCACTACCCAAAGGAAGTGGTGTTACAGATAAACCAATAGAAGCCCAGAAAGGATTTGGAGGTACTTCGATATCAATGGTAAATTCAGATTTTTTTAATGGTCTTTCCATATAAATGACAGTTGGTTTTCTTGTTTCTATCTCAATATGATATTTTTCTTGAATCAGAGTACAAGTTACCTCCATTTGGACCTCACCTAAAAAAGATAGCACAATTTCGTGAGTTACTGTATCTACATAATATTGTAGAAGGGGATCACTATCGGATATTTCAAAAAGTGCATCTAGTAACTTTTCTCTTTGTACTGATTTACATGGTTCAATTGTTGTTTGTAACATAGGAAGAGGATTCTCAAGAATTTCTCTATGTGGTAATCTTTTTTTATCTCCAAGTACGTTATTTAGTTTTAAAAGCTCATTTTTTAAAATAATAATCTCACCAGGCTCTGCCTTATCTATCTGGCGTAATTCTCCATTTATTGAAGTATACATTTCTGTAACTTTTATTTTTTCCTTTTCTGATATATTGACTGAGTCTCGCAAATGTAGCGTTCCACTATAAAGACGTACATAGACAAGCCGTTGACCATCATCTGAATATTCTACTTTAAAAACATTTCCACAAAGTTTATCTGAATTGAGTTGTGTGGGTGAAAATAATTTGCTAGTAATTACCTCTATAAGTTGTTTAATTCCAATATTATTCTTTGCACTTCCGTGATAAACAGGATATAAGGAGCAACTTTGAATTCTTTCGTTTTCCTCCTTTTCAAGTTCTGCAATATTCAATGTTTTCCCAATGGTATATTTTTCTAATAAATAATCATTTCCCACAATTACTGTCTCCCATTGTTCTGGTTCAGTATAATCTATTACATAAGGTTTCAAATTTAGATTCACAGTCTGCTTAATTATGATGTCGTCAGAAAGTTTGTCCTTAATATCTTGATAAACATCTGGCAAATTTATTCCATTTTGATCAATTTTGTTAATAAAAAATATTATAGGTATGTTCATCTTTCTAAGTGCATGGAATAGTATACGAGTTTGTGACTGTACTCCATCTTTTGCAGAGATTAGCAAAATAGCTCCATCCAAAACAGATAATGAACGGTATACATCTGCCAAAAAATCCATGTGTCCAGGAGTATCTACAATATTTACTTTAACATTTTCCCGTTGAAAAGATGTTATTGCGGTCTGAATAGTAATACCTCTCTGGCGTTCCAAAAACATAGTATCCGTTTTCGTTGTACCGCTATCTACACTTCCTAACTCTTTAATTGCTCCGCTACTGTATAGTAAGCTTTCTGTCAAAGTAGTTTTTCCTGCATCAACATGTGCTAAGATACCGATATTAATAATTTTCAATTTTATTTCCTCCATTCAAAAGCTCAAAAAGCAGAAAAAATCCCAGTGATAAATACTCTTATCACTGGGATTTTAATACAAAAATAGCTGTATACTACACACTGATAGCCACAGATGCTTTATGATAAAATGATAAAAGTATTCTTAAACTGGGCACAAAAAACCAGTCCTTATTTTAAATAAGGATGCTTAATTAATTATTCCCGCTATCTAATTGACAGTTTATTTAAGAATACCTTGCCGCATTTTTATTATCTCCTTTTGAATGTTATCTTAATTCTATCATATGATAGAATGCTTGTAAAGCCAACCATATTTTTTGAACGAAAGGGAAATTAATGAGAAATTAATGGAAGTTAGTGTAGTAGTTGAAGATAACTCTTCAGAATGGCTATCAAAATTCAGCGATTTAATAACGATTTACAAGTTCATAAGGGATTCTTTATTCATCCAGCTATTATATTACTTTTCAGGTCAATAGGACAACTGTCCACAACCTTTCTACAAATATATTACGTATAATTTTTGAAATATATACTGCTTAACAAAATATTTTGCAGTGGTTCCAATAGTTTTGAATTGTTAATATTAAGTTTGACTTGGAAAATATCATTAAAAGTTATACTGTTTATTTGGAAAAAATTGGAGAGACCTTTTTAAGTAATGTAATGAAAATAGTTATAAGTTAGAATAAAGGTGAATTTGCTTATACTTCTCATAGAAGGTTGATTTCACGCTATATTTTGGATTATTTATGCTAAATCATTATAAGTTTGCTATAGTGACATACAATTTTTTTTGCTTATACTAAATATTCAAGTATTGTTTTCATCTTAATATTCTTTATTCATTCATTATTATTTTCCAGTTATCCTTCTTCTCTAAAGTTAATTGGTATTGGGAAATATTTTCAATCTTTGTTTCATTGTCTAAATATCGAACGGCTATTTTTACTAGATACTGTTTCTCTTTCTTCTGAATAATTGGATTCACCAACTCAGAGTAAATAAAGTTTTGACTGATTATTGGTAAAACAGGTTCTGTTGCAAAGTTTTAAATCTACTATCAAATAAGGTAGAATAATAGAAAAAGATAGCAGGAGGAATGACGATGAATCATTTTAAAGGAAAGCAATTTCAGCAGGATGTGATTATTGTAGCCGTGGGCTACTATCTTCGTTATAACCTTAGCTATCGTGAAGTTCAAGAAATCTTATATGATCGTGGCATTAACGTTTCTCATACGACGATTTATCGTTGGGTGCAAGAATATGGCAAACTACTCTATCAAATTTGGAAAAAGAAAAATAAAAAATCCTTTTATTCATGGAAAATGGATGAAACGTACATCAAAATTAAAGGAAAATGGCATTATTTGTATCGAGCCATCGATGCAGATGGTTTAACCTTGGATATTTGGTTACGTAAAAAACGGGACACACAAGCAGCCTATGCTTTTCTTAAGCGGTTAGTGAAGCAGTTTGATGAACCGAAGGTTGTAGTCACAGATAAAGCCCCCTCTATTACAAGTGCCTTTAAGAAACTAAAAGAATACGGCTTTTATCAAGGGACAGAACATCGTACCATTAAATACCTGAATAATTTGATTGAACAAGACCATCGTCCAGTAAAGAGACGCAATAAATTCTATCGAAGTTTACGCACTGCCTCTACCACGATTAAAGGTATGGAAGCCATCCGAGGATTATATAAGAAAACCCGAAAAGAAGGCACTCTCTTCGGGTTTTCGGTCTGTACTGAAATCAAGGTATTATTGGGAATCCCAGCTTAAATCATAGATACCGTAAGGGATTTTATTCTTTATTTAAAACTTTGCAACAGAACCGTTGTATAAGTGATGAAATACTGACTTTAAAACTTAGTTTATATGTGGTAAAATGTTTTAATCAAGTTTAGGAGGAATTAATTATGAAGTGTAATTAATGTAACAGGGTTCAATTAAAAGAGGGAAGCGTATCATTAACCCTATAAACTACGTCTGCCCTCATTATTGGAGGTGAAATGTGAATACATCCTATTCACAATCGAATTTACGACACAACCAAATTTTAATTTGGCTTTGCATTTTATCTTTTTTTAGCGTATTAAATGAAATGGTTTTGAACGTCTCATTACCTGATATTGCAAATGATTTTAATAAACCACCTGCGAGTACAAACTGGGTGAACACAGCCTTTATGTTAACCTTTTCCATTGGAACAGCTGTATATGGAAAGCTATCTGATCAATTAGGCATCAAAAGGTTACTCCTATTTGGAATTATAATAAATTGTTTCGGGTCGTTAATTGGGTTTGTTGGCCATTCTTTCTTTTCCTTACTTATTATGGCTCGTTTTATTCAAGGGGCTGGTGCAGCTGCATTTCCAGCACTCGTAATGGTTGTAGTTGCGCGCTATATTCCAAAGGAAAATAGGGGTAAAGCATTTGGTCTTATTGGATCGATAGTAGCCATGGGAGAAGGAGTCGGTCCAGCGATTGGTGGAATGATAGCCCATTATATTCATTGGTCCTATCTTCTACTCATTCCTATGATAACAATTATCACTGTTCCGTTTCTTATGAAATTATTAAAGAAAGAAGTAAGGATAAAAGGTCATTTTGATATCAAAGGAATTATACTAATGTCTGTAGGCATTGTATTTTTTATGTTGTTTACAACATCATATAGCATTTCTTTTCTTATCGTTAGCGTGCTGTCATTCCTGATATTTGTAAAACATATCAGGAAAGTAACAGATCCTTTTGTTGATCCCGGATTAGGGAAAAATATACCTTTTATGATTGGAGTTCTTTGTGGGGGAATTATATTTGGAACAGTAGCAGGGTTTGTCTCTATGGTTCCTTATATGATGAAAGATGTTCACCAGCTAAGTACTGCCGAAATCGGAAGTGTAATTATTTTCCCTGGAACAATGAGTGTCATTATTTTCGGCTACATTGGTGGGATACTTGTTGATAGAAGAGGTCCTTTATACGTGTTAAACATCGGAGTTACATTTCTTTCTGTTAGCTTTTTAACTGCTTCCTTTCTTTTAGAAACAACATCATGGTTCATGACAATTATAATCGTATTTGTTTTAGGTGGGCTTTCGTTCACCAAAACAGTTATATCAACAATTGTTTCAAGTAGCTTGAAACAGCAGGAAGCTGGTGCTGGAATGAGTTTGCTTAACTTTACCAGCTTTTTATCAGAGGGAACAGGTATTGCAATTGTAGGTGGTTTATTATCCATACCCTTACTTGATCAAAGGTTGTTACCTATGGAAGTTGATCAGTCAACTTATCTGTATAGTAATTTGTTATTACTTTTTTCAGGAATCATTGTCATTAGTTGGCTGGTTACCTTGAATGTATATAAACATTCTCAAAGGGATTTCTAAATCGTTAAGGGATCAACTTTGGGAGAGAGTTCAAAATTGATCCTTTTTTTATAACAGGAATTCAAATCTTTTTGTTCCATTAAAGGGCGCGATTGCTGAATAAAAGATACGAGAGACCTCTCTTGTATCTTTTTTATTTTGAGTGGTTTTGTCCGTTACACTAGAAAACCGAAAGACAATAAAAATTTTATTCTTGCTGAGTCTGGCTTTCGGTAAGCTAGACAAAACGGACAAAATAAAAATTGGCAAGGGTTTAAAGGTGGAGATTTTTTGAGTGATCTTCTCAAAAAATACTACCTGTCCCTTGCTGATTTTTAAACGAGCACGAGAGCAAAACCCCCCTTTGCTGAGGTGGCAGAGGGCAGGTTTTTTTGTTTCTTTTTTCTCGTAAAAAAAAGAAAGGTCTTAAAGGTTTTATGGTTTTGGTCGGCACTGCCGACAGCCTCGCAGAGCACACACTTTATGAATATAAAGTATAGTGTGTTATACTTTACTTGGAAGTGGTTGCCGGAAAGAGCGAAAATGCCTCACATTTGTGCCACCTAAAAAGGAGCGATTTACATATGAGTTATGCAGTTTGTAGAATGCAAAAAGTGAAATCAGCTGGACTAAAAGGCATGCAATTTCATAATCAAAGAGAGCGAAAAAGTAGAACGAATGATGATATTGACCATGAGCGAACACGTGAAAATTATGATTTGAAAAATGATAAAAATATTGATTACAACGAACGTGTCAAAGAAATTATTGAATCACAAAAAACAGGTACAAGAAAAACGAGGAAAGATGCTGTTCTTGTAAATGAGTTGCTAGTAACATCTGACCGAGATTTTTTTGAGCAACTGGATCCAGGAGAACAAAAACGATTTTTTGAGGAAAGTTATAAATTATTTTCCGAACGATATGGCAAGCAAAATATTGCTTATGCAACAGTTCATAATGATGAGCAAACCCCTCACATGCATTTAGGTGTTGTGCCTATGCGTGATGGAAAACTGCAAGGAAAAAATGTGTTTAATCGTCAAGAACTGTTATGGCTACAAGATAAATTCCCCGAGCATATGAAAAAACAGGGTTTTGAGTTGAAGCGTGGTGAACGTGGCTCTGACCGTAAACATATTGAGACAGCTAAATTTAAAAAACAAACTTTGGAAAAAGAGATTGATTTTCTAGAAAAAAATTTAGCAGTTAAAAAAGATGAATGGACTGCTTATAGCGATAAAGTTAAATCAGATTTAGAAGTACCAGCGAAACGACACATGAAAAGTGTTGAAGTGCCAACGGGTGAAAAGTCCATGTTTGGTTTGGGAAAAGAAATAATGAAAACAGAAAAGAAACCAACCAAAAATGTTGTTATATCGGAGCGTGATTATAAAAACTTAGTGACTGCTGCGAGAGATAACGATAGGTTAAAACAGCATGTTAGAAATCTCATGAGTACTGATATGGCGAGAGAATATAAAAAATTAAGTAAAGAACATGGGCAAGTTAAAGAAAAATATAGTGGTCTTGTAGAGCGATTTAATGAAAATGTAAATGATTATAATGAGTTGCTTGAAGAAAACAAGTCTTTAAAGTCTAAAATAAGCGATTTAAAGCGTGATGTGAGTTTAATCTATGAAAGCACTAAGGAATTCCTTAAGGAACGTACAGACGGCTTAAAAGCCTTTAAAAACGTTTTTAAGGGGTTTGTAGACAAGGTAAAGGATAAAACAGCACAATTCCAAGAAAAACACGATTTAGAACCTAAAAAGAACGAATTTGAACTAACTCATAACCGAGAGGTAAAAAAAGAACGAAGTCGAGATCAGGGAATGAGTTTATAAAATAAAAAAAGCACCTGAAAAGGTGTCTTTTTTTGATGGTTTTGAACTTGTTCTTTCTTATCTTGATACATATAGAAATAACGTCATTTTTATTTTAGTTGCTGAAAGGTGCGTTGAAGTGTTGGTATGTATGTGTTTTAAAGTATTGAAAACCCTTAAAATTGGTTGCACAGAAAAACCCCATCTGTTAAAGTTATAAGTGACCAAACAAATAACTAAATAGATGGGGGTTTCTTTTAATATTATGTGTCCTAATAGTAGCATTTATTCAGATGAAAAATCAAGGGTTTTAGTGGACAAGACAAAAAGTGGAAAAGTGAGACCATGGAGAGAAAAGAAAATCGCTAATGTTGATTACTTTGAACTTCTGCATATTCTTGAATTTAAAAAGGCTGAAAGAGTAAAAGATTGTGCTGAAATATTAGAGTATAAACAAAATCGTGAAACAGGCGAAAGAAAGTTGTATCGAGTGTGGTTTTGTAAATCCAGGCTTTGTCCAATGTGCAACTGGAGGAGAGCAATGAAACATGGCATTCAGTCACAAAAGGTTGTTGCTGAAGTTATTAAACAAAAGCCAACAGTTCGTTGGTTGTTTCTCACATTAACAGTTAAAAATGTTTATGATGGCGAAGAATTAAATAAGAGTTTGTCAGATATGGCTCAAGGATTTCGCCGAATGATGCAATATAAAAAAATTAATAAAAATCTTGTTGGTTTTATGCGTGCAACGGAAGTGACAATAAATAATAAAGATAATTCTTATAATCAGCACATGCATTCTTAATCACTTGGATATATTCTTTTTGTTTTAACGCTTCAATAATACTTGCTCTTGTCGCTTCTGTTCCGATCCCCTCGACTTCTTGTAAAATCTTGATTGCTTCTTCATCATCAACCGTTTTATTAGCGGTTTTCATAGCAGTTAATAATGTACCCTCTGTAAAAGCTTTCGGTGGTTGTGTTTCTTTTTCGGCACTCTTAACGTCAACCTCGGCATGTTCTCCAATGATAACCAAGGGTAACGTTTGAACGTCCTCTTTTTCTTCTTTGGTTTGTTGTTTGAAAAGAATTTTCCAACCTTCTTGTTTTGGTGTCTTTCCGATCGATTGAAACAGCAAATCAGCTACTTTCGTTTGTATCTTGGTTTCTTCATACAAGTAATCAGGTAAAAACATGGCAACGGTCGTTTTAACGACTAAAGCATATATTTTTCGTTGTAAATCGTCCATTTTTGCTAATGCAGATTCGGTAGGTACTTGTTTTGTTGGGATAATGGCGTGGTGTTCCTGTACCTTACTACCGTCCACATAACGCTTTCTAGGCTCTGTTTGAACCATTTCGAGATCAAGTCCTAAAAAACCGCTATATTTGCCAAAATTTGCTTTTAAATAAGCAAATTCGTTCTCTGTAATAAATGGTGTATCTGTTCTTGGATAACTCAATAATTTTGCTTCATACAGTCCTTGCATAGCTTTTAAAGTTTGGCTTGCTGTCGCTTTATAAAGCTGATTGACTTTTGATTGTAAACTACTTAAAGAAAACAAACTCGGACTATTCGTTTTCTTCTCTTTGGTTTGAACATCAGCAATTATCCCCTCTTGATTGCCTATTTTAGCTTGTTTAGAAGAAACAAAGGATAAAAGTTCCTCTTGGCTCTTAAAACGCTGTGTGGGGCTTAGAACGCCCTTAAACGACCCTTGGTTTACTTTTATACTAGCTTCCACCTCGAAAAAACCTGAATAATTCATAGCTCTAAATTTAACCTGTTTTTTTGAACAAATTGCCAATTTTTAAATTAGGCAGATACTTTCTTCCAAAATAATGTGTTTTCGAACAGGATGCCTACGGAAGAAGATCATAATAAAAATTATTTGTCTATTTAAGGGCAGACGAATCCCTTGAAAAAGAATCGGTTAAAAAATTTGTGTGATAACTAGTCTAAATCCATTGTTTGGATCGCCGCAGGCGTTCAAAAACCTTATAAAATTCAGTTTGATACACATGATAACTTGACAGTTTGAGATAGACCTGTCTCCCAGTCTGAACAAGTTTACCGGCTACTTTAAGCAATATCAGCCGGATGGAATGAATCGTCATGCCCTGGTTCACTTTATCAAAACCAATGCTTTTTAAAAAATTAACGAGGTTGTATGCAAGGACACTGATCATCATTCTGACATGATTTTCTAAGAAACGCGGGCTATCTGTTTTATCGAAGTAAAAGCCACCTTTCGCTTCTTTGATGAAATTTTCCATTGTTCCTCGCTTGCCGTAAAGAGAAAATATGACTTCAGGCGAGACATTGTCGGATAGATTAGTCACAATAAACGCATGATGAAATAGCAATTCTCCTCCTTCACGGACGGAGCGTATACAGACACGACGAGGTTTCGACCAGGATTGTGCTTGATAAGGTAGTGAAAAATACTGCACTTCTCGCTCTTCCCATTCTTGATTGTCCCCGTAAAGAACAGAATGTTCAGCTAACTGACTTAACCTCCGATTGCTCTTTAATCGGATAACGTACTGGCTTTCAGTTGCTTCACAAGACTCATACACCTCTGGTGTGGCGAAGCCGCTGTCACCCCGAACCAATATCTCGGTATGAGGTAACGTGCTCTTGTAGTGGTGTAAAAGCGGGTTGATAAAGGCTTTTACCCCTTTAGATGTGTACTGATTGCCTGAACGCAGTTCAGCTTTTAAGAAATCTCCGGTCAGTCCATCAAAGGCAACTAATGGGTGATAGCCGTAGGTTTGATAATGGGCATTATAATCTGTTTGTTCTTGGCGTCCAAAGGTATCCGAATGTGTGGAATCGACATCAATGATTAACTCGGTGTCATTGCGAATTAAACGTGCTTTATCAATCAATGACTGATTTAATGCTTGGAGTTGATCGATGTTCTCCTCGGTGAAACGATCCAGAAACCGTGAGATTGAGGATTGTGATGCCAACTGTTTTTTACCGAGTACAGCTTGAAAGACAGGATCCCGTCTTAATAGATTAGCTGATGAGTCTGCCGAGTAACCAGCAATTAATTGCATAATAAGCTGTTCCAATATCGCTAAGTTATCATGGGTAAAATAAGCCCGATGATCTGTAATATGGAGCCATTGTTTAGCTAAGTGCGAAAAGCCGAAGGTATTCATTAATTCTTTAACCAGGACTAACCCCGAATCACTTGATAGACGACCACCGGTATGTGAAATAGTGATATTTGAATTGAATTTAACTTGATTTTTGTGTAAGCTAGTCATGAGAAGAACTCCTTTCTTATGGTTGGTTTCGTCACCTTTACCATAGCAGAATGGGGTTCTTTTTTCATCACTTAAGGGGTGAAACTAAAAAAGTAATTATCAGACTGCCGTTAGGCAGTTTCAGACGGTTTCAATTAAAAAGTATGAATTATTCAGGGTAAACATCTTTCGTTGTATTGTAAATTAACGCCATCCAAAATTTTGATTCAAGATTTTCTTTCGGTTTATTATATGTTTGAGCCAATATAAGCTACAAAACTGCTGTCTATCCATTTTTGAGTAACCTCATTTATATCAATCCCAATAGTAGCCAACCCAATAATGCTGCAATCCAATTTCTCTAACAAAGCTATTAAAGCCTTCATTTGAGAACCTGTCTCTATCCAATCATCTACAATCAAAACTCTTTTGTTCCTCACAATAGAACTCTTAGATATTTCAAAGCTTTTATCTTGACCTGAATAGTCGGTAAAATGTGTCGAAATAATCTCTTCTTTTGCGTATGGCAGCTTATCACCTTTTCTTACTCCAATAAACCCCACTCCAAGTTCTTTGGCTATGGCAGTGCCTAGTATCCATCCAATTGCTTCTGGGGCAGCCACATAATCTACTTTATTTTGAAAATCCAATGATAGTACTTTTACAATTTTATCAAAAACGGTTTTATGTGTAAAAATAGTTAGTAAATCATATTTTCCAATTGAGTTACGAGGTAATATACCTCTAATTTCATTTATAACATCAGTACTTTCCATACATTTACACCCCTTGCTTATGGTTAATAATCTTTGCTAATCTTTAAAAATAGTCATTTTCAACATATTTTTTATACATGTCCTCGGTATATCTTGTTATGTTCTTACCATACTCTGGATAATCAAACCCCAGTAGTTCTGCTACCTCTTTGGACACTTCCCTGAACAATTGGTGGCATATAAATAATGACTTCCAAATATTTTCATAGGAATCCATGCGATATGTAGATAATAATCTATTCCATAGATCTTCATCAATGTATTTGTTAATATACTTATAATTTTTCCCAACACTTAATGAAAATTCTGTCTTTATCCCAACCTTCCACGACATCATCCTAAGTAGTTCAAACCGTAGAATCTGGTTCAGATGATCGATTGCAAACAGTATCTCTTTGCGGCACAATCCTTTAATAACATAAGGTGTTACATTCCAAAATTCATTGCAGCAATCATCATACTCCCTTGCGCTTGGCTTTCTTACATGATAATCTATATCAGTCGGAACTATGTCCCTTTTAATTCTACAATCTTTATCAATTAGAACCTTTATTAATTTATCGCCCTTTAGGTAATTATCTAACTCTTCCAAGGGCAATAAGGTAAGATCAATTTTATTGTAATCATCAAATAGCATAAGATAGGAAAATCCCTTTTCTTCAGGTGGGAATAATTCCATATCCTCCGGCTTTTGCATCATTATTATATTCCCAAATTGATTAAGCCAGTCATCATTAGATATAAACGGTTCTATATCACTTACAAAATATGTAATATCATAATCCTGAAATTCATCTTTAGGTATATTAATATTTGCGCGTGACCCCTCAAGGGTCACAATTCGAATACGTTCATCCTGTTCTGCTAAAGAAAGTACTAAATCCATCATTTCTTTTTCTGATCTCATTTACATACTCCTCGTTTATTTTTTCTATATTATTACATCTTCTTTTTTGCCGATACAATCAGCATCATTGGGCGTCGCATTTCATCCGCCATCCCCGGAATATCCATCATGTTCTCTGGCGGCTGTGGCTCCACAATCTGATTTATTATAAAACTATTTGAAAGCAGTGTATTTAGATATGTGGTCAGTGTTCTATGATATTTTGTAACCTTTTCTTCCAAAAACATAGCTGTCCGTTTGCCCTCATAATAATAATTGTCCACCGGGAAATGCAGTATTTCTCCTTTTTCGTTATAATACCAGTCTTGTGTTCCATGAGCAGTAAAAACAGGATGTTCAACTGTAAAAACTAAATTGCCACCAGCCTTCAGCATCCTATATATCTTTTTTATTAAATTCTCATAGTCTGCTACATAATGAAACGCAAGCGAACTTAGTATTACATCAAAGCTCTCCTCTGGGAAATCCACATCTTCTATGGCACAGCATTCATATTCAATCTGTGGAAAATGGGTTTTTCCTTTTGCTACTTCGAGCATTTTATGAGAAATATCAACACCTACTACAGAGGAAGCACCGTTTTCCATCGCATATATACAGTGCCATCCATAGCCGCATCCTAAATCAAGCACACGCTTACCCTTAAAATCAGGTAGCATCTTTTTCAAAGTCTCCCATTCTCCCGCACCAGCCAGTCCTTTCTGCGAGCGACTCATTTGACTGTATTTTTGAAAAAATATATTATCATCATATTTGTTTTCTTTCATCTGAACTCTCCTCGTTTAAAAAGTTATTTATCTCCGATACAATTTCATTCACTTCTTTATAAAGTTTCTCGGTCATATCGTAGCATTCAAAAAGAGAAAGACCGAGTACTTCAAAAATATGATTAACTCTTTCGGCATATTTTTCAGGTTTATATTCAAAAGTTTCAAGCAGTTTTATAGCTTTCTTTTCGTTAATGCAATAAGCATTATTACATGCAAATAGTACTTGATTTAAGCATGAAATAATACGAAAAACATGGCCTGCAATATAATATTTATCCTCTACCCCCGCATTTGCTTTTACAAACATTAAAGAGAATTCAGCTTCAAATATAAAAAAGTTCATCAAGCTTTTCTTTAGAGCAGTAGGGTAAATTTCTGCCTGCTTTTTTAATTCGCATAAGCTTTCGTTCTTAGCATATAGTATTTTACTAATCGCTAATTCTCCACGATACATTGCACTTATATAACCATGGGGATGCCCGGTCTGATAATTGGCAGTAACAATTCCTTGCTCCGTATCTTTGATTATTTGTTCTACCCGTTTTATATCACGTAAAATCAAGTCAACATGATACCCATTTATAAATAACCATCCGCCGCCATTAATCCAATCACCCCACGCTCCGGGAGGCACAACAAGGTTGTTTCTATTTTTATCATCCAATTCTGTAGCAATTTGATTAATCGCTGTCAGGTCAAATGAGTCTGAATTGTAATAGATTCCGATATCTATATCAGAATTTTCTGTATGGGTGCCTCTTGCACGTGAGCCCCCTAATACGATGCCTTCTATAAAAGGCAAAGATGATAATTTCTCTGTTACTATTTGAATAACATTACCTACCATATAAACATCCTCCTTTATTCGTTAGATATTTTTATTTCTTCTCCATCTGGTAAAATAAATGCCTGCACAAACTTGACACCTAGCACATCAGCAATGGCCTTCAACTCATCCAAGGTTACTGTTTCTCGTTGTAATTTTTTATTGAAATTCTGTGGAGTCTGGCCAATACGTCTAGCAAGTTCGGAAACACTTATATTCATTTGCTCACACAGTTCTTTAATCATTTCTGCCGTAGTCATACAGCACCTCCAAGTTTACGCTAAGAATATTATAAACCATTTGGTTGATAAACACAATAGTTATTAAAATATTATTATAATCAGCAAGCAAAAGAAAACCCACAACTCTACTGTAGAGTCATGGGCTATTTACTTCTGGTTTTCATATTTCCATTTCGATGCCAGATTTGAAGGCTATGACGAAGTGGCCTTCATAGACTGTAACGCTCTGGATTATCTTCCTTACAAGCTTATCATCATATTCTAAGGTGCGGAATTTGTTCTTGCGGATAAATTCAATCAGCTCATTGATTCGCTCGTTCTCGCCACTGAGGGAGGCATCTTCTACTAAAAGGATCTGTCGCTTGTCTCTCAGCTCATCAATCTCATCTGCTAAGTGGTCATAGTCTTGACCCTTGTTCGCCAGCTTGATTAGTTCTTTTTGTTTTTCCTCTAGTGAGTTGTTAATCTCTGAAATTTGGTATTCTGTGGTTTCGCCAATCACAGCATGAATATTCTCTTCCAGTGTCTTTATCATATTGTTCCCACCTGCAAGTAGCTTATTAATCGCAGTCATTACTGCACCATAAAGTTCATCTTCTTTTACGGTTCGGTTCTTACAAACTTCAGGACCTTGCTCGATTCTAGTCACGCATCGCCAGACAAATTCTTTTCTTCCGTGGATATTCCAATAGACCCGTCTATAAATATCGCCACAATCTCCACAGAAGGTGATGGCACTTAAAGCGTACTTGCTACTGTAAATTCTTTTGTTCTTGCCTTCTCCTGTGTAGATATTGCTTCTCCGATGAATTTCTTCTTGCGCCTGCAAAAATAACTCTTTAGGAATAATCGCTTCATGGCTATTTTCAACATAATATTGGGTAACATGCCCTTCATTTTTCACTCGTTTCTTGGTCAGAAAATCTACTGTGACAGTCTTTTGCAGAAGGGCATCTCCGATGTATTTTTCGTTTTGAAGTATCTTCTTAACTGATTCTGGTCGCCATCTTGGTTTTCCCGCTGCTGTTAAAATACCATCCTTTTCAAGGGCTCGACCAATGCCCACTAGACTCTGACCCTCAAGGTATTCTCGGTAGATGCGTTTGATAATCTCAGCTTCTTCGGGGACAATAGTTAAATTTCCATCTTCATCTTTCGTGTAGCCCATAAATCGCTTATGGTTGACCTGCACCTTTCCTTGTTGGTATCGGTACTGTAGCCCAAGCTTAACGTTTTGTGAAAGGCTCTGGCTTTCCTGCTGTGCCAAAGATGCCATAATAGTCAGCAAAACCTCACCTTTGGCATCCGTGGTGTTGATGTTCTCTTTCTCAAAATAAACTGATATGTTCTTATCCTTGAGCTGTCTAATGTATTGAAGGCAGTCTAGGGTGTTACGCGCAAATCGGCTGATGGATTTTGTAATAACCATGTCGATGTTACCGTCCATACACTCTGCAATCATGCGATTAAATTCGTCACGCTTTTTAGTGTTCGTACCAGAGATACCATCATCTGCAAAGATGCCAGCAAACTCCCATTCATTATTTTTCTTTATAAACTCTGTATAGTGTGAGACCTGAACCTCATAGCTAGAATTTTGTTCTTCTGTTTCTGTAGAAACACGGCAATAGGCAGCAACACGAAGTTTCTTTATCTTTTCTTTTGCGGCTGTACTTCCTACTCTTTTACGAGCAGGAATAACCATTATATTTTTCTCTGTCACTTTATTCCTCGCTTTCTATCAGACTGTATAAGTATTCTGCTCGTTCAAAAGGATCCACTGGCATCTTATTATCTGCCTTTTTCATTTTGAATCGTTCTTTGGGAGGGGGAGAGGTGAAAGCGGCAAGCTCTACCACTCGTCCTAAATCCTTTGCACGTTTATCTCTAACTTCTTCAGCTTTATCAAATATCTCTTTATCAATAATTGCTGGATACGTATCATTTCCAAGGTAGTTGACGTTTTTCAAAATGCGCCCCATCACAGAATGTGTCTTTTCAATACCTGCCTGTTCGCCAGCCACTGTAAGGGATAGTCCTGATATGTATTTCTCAAAGAATACCTTTACTTGACCTGCTGCCTTTTCATCGACAGTAACCACTCCATCTTGAATTTTGTATCCATATGGAATATATGCCATTTATCTCACCACCTTTTCTTTCAGGGAAAGACCGCATTTCAAATTGAATGTCAGCTCATCCCTGGAATTTACAATGATGTTCACTACAAATTCTTCAAATAGTTCTTCCGTGTAGTCACCATTAAAATTATCTGCTGACACATAATTAATGAGGTCCTTTATCTCGTTTGCTCGCAAAACCCCACTCGCAGAGTTCGTTACCAGGTTTGTTTTTTCGGTAGTAAGATTTTTAATCTCACTATCTAAAACATTTCGTTCCTGATTAAAAAGAGCAGGTTCTAGGAAACCTTTGGACATCAGTGCAATAAGGGTATTGCGTTCTTCCAATAGTTGCTCCATTAGCTTATCAATAGCGTCCATTCTTTCACGGTCGCTTTCTTCATCGATTTGGCTAACTGACTTGAAAAGTGGTTCTAGGATTAGCTTATGACTGAAAGCAAGCTTATTCATCATGGTTGTCAATGTGGCTTTGATTTCCCCATCTCGCAAAAACAACATGGAGCAACTTTCTTTATCTTCGATACTATCTCAACATGTGTCGTGGATAAGGTAAGTATGTAAAATGGTATGTGGAACATAGTGATTTGCTGTAAATGATTTGCTAACTACTTTAGTTCTTTATACAAAGTATAAATCGGATATTTTATTATTTTTTCTTTTATATCTTCTGAGATTAGGTCAAAGTATTTGTCCGCTAAATCAGAAAGGGGTTCTTTTTTCATCACCTAATGGGTGATGAAGCAGAATACTTTAAAGACTATTAAATCAATGTTAGGAAAGACTATTAGTAAAACTATGAATTATTCAGGAAAAAAGGTTCTTTTTTAAAGTTTTCTATTGCTTCCTGGCGTTGATAAATGAGATATAAAGTCGGTGTTTGTACACGTCCTAATGAAAATGTACCTTGTACGCCTTTTTGTTGTAAATTCAAGGTATATAAAGGGCTTGCGTTCATGCCGATCAACCAATCGGCAATTTGGCGTGTTTGCGCTTCTTGATAAAAGGGATAGTAATTCATTCCTGGTTGCAAATTTTGAAAACCGCTTCGGATCACATCTTTTTCTAAGCTATTGATCCATAATCTTTTATACGTTTTATCTTTAGAAAAGGCATTTGCTTTATGGATAATCGACCAGGCGATATTTTCACCTTCTCTGTCGCTATCTGTTGCGACAATAATTGTATTTGCCTTTTTGAGAAGTTCAGCAACAATTTTAAACTGCTTTCCCTTATCTTTTGCAACTTCAAAATCGTATCGATCAGGAAAAATCGGCAAAGATTCAAGTTTCCAGTTCTGCCACTTTTCGTTATAATGACCTGGTTCTGCTAATTCGACTAAATGCCCAAAACCAAAGGTGATAAACGTTTCATCTGTAAATAGTGGGTCTTTGATCTCAAAATAACCGTCTTTTTTGGTGCTTTGTTTTAAAGCACTTGCGTAGGCTAATGCCTGGCTTGGTTTTTCAGCTAAAATAACCGTACTCATTAACTATCCCTCTTTTCATTGTTTTTTTCTTTGATCTACTGTCACGTTGTATCTTGATCGATACCTTCTAAACGTTCGGCGATTAATTCCAGTTTGTTCTTCAACTTCTTTATCGGAACAACCATTCAAAAATAAATCGAAAGCGTGTTGTAAACGTGGATCATTTTCTTTGAATTTAGGTTGTCGCCCTTTGAATTTTCCTTTTTTCTTAGCAATTTCAATTCCTTGGGCTTGGCGTTCTTTAATTCGTTTGCGTTCAGATTCCGCTTGGTACTTATACAATTCAATCACTAAATTATTAATCAGCCGTCTTAAATTTTCATCTTCAATACCATTCATTGAGGGTAAATTTAAGACTTCCAGGGTTGCCCCCTTAATTTGAATTTGATTCATCAATTCTGTTAATTCTTTATTATTTCGTCCTAATCGATCTAATTCAGTAACAACAACTATATCCCCTTCACGAATATAGTTAAGCATAGCTTGTAATTGTGGGCGTTCGACCGATTGACCGCTTAATTTGTCTGAAAAGACCTTAGAAACGCCCTCTAACGCTTTCAGTTGTCTATCTAAGTTCTGTTCTTTGCTACTGACACGTGCATAACCAATTTTAGCCATTTTCAACCAACCTCTAAAATTCTCTCGGTTGCAATAACCAATCAGCTATATCTACTTTTTCAATTTCAAATTGCTTATCAGAAATTGTCTTTTCGTAAGCGATAAAATCTTGCGCATATTGTTGCTCATTAAAAATAGCCACCACTTCGTCATTTTCTAAAACTCGATAAATAAATTTTTTCATTTTACTCCTCCTATTATGCCCAACTTAAATGACCTATTCACCAAGTCAATTATACTGCTAAAACCATATTAGGACAAATAAGTATACCCTGTCGTCCTCTGGAAAATAAACCACCTCAGAGATTTATTCTAACAATTATTTATTTTGGGGTTTCGTACCCAATAATTTAATAGTAGACAAATGTGGGTTTATATTAAAAATCTCAATGTTATTTCATGTTATTTTTTGACTTTTCTGTTATATTATATTATTATGAATTGTGAGAATAATTATAATTCTCTAGAAAAAAGGAGGGTTTAGTATGAAAACTAGAAACAAGAGAAGTAAACAAGGTGTACAAATGCAGGATTCTTTAATGTCTTCAAAACTTTCATCACTAAATGGCGCTGGTAACTTACCATTTTCCACTTCAAGCATCTCTCTTGAAAAAGGGAGCGGTGGCGGTGGTGGCGGCGGCGGTGGCTGTTGCTGTTGCTGCTGTTGCTGTTGTGGTGGCGGTTCTGCCACACAAGAAAAATTTTAAAATTGTATTGATAGGAGAAAGCGTAACTTTCTCCTAATTTTGTATTTAAGATGGGAATAGTTAAATGAAATACCAAGTGAATCCTTATTTAATTTATGAATTAAAAAAAGAACAAACAACTATTATACAAACTAAAGAGTCTTCATTTGCAACCAAAAATAGTTTTTTAATTAATTTTTTGAATTTCTTAGAAGAAAATAGTATTGACTTAATATCTTATACTGATATGAAGAGTATTTTTAATGATGAAAAATCATTACAAGAGTCGATTGATTTTCTAGTTAATAATAAAATTTTCTCTTTTTATAAAGAAAGACATCTTTCAAATAAAAAGGAGATACTAATTTTTTCAAATAATACAGATTTTGTCGATCTAGCAACAATGTTTTGGGAAAACCTAAAAATTAAATCCTTAAATGAACTAGAAGAACAATGTTACGATAATAGAATTATAATTATATGTTTAAATCCTTTTAACCTTTCAGAGCTGAAAAAACTTGCAAAGAAGTGTAAAGAACATCCAAGCAATATCTATAAATTTATTTTTCCTTATAATCATAGTATCTATATCAGTAATTACTACTCTGAGGAGTGGGGAAATCCTTGCCCTTTATGTTTTTTTTATAGTATAGAGGCACAACTGAGAGGCAGTCAGACGGGAGTAGATAACCTTAACTTTCAAGTGATGGTAGATCTTTTTTATAGAGAAAGCGGAAACTTTGAGTATGATGGGTTGCTAGATAAAGAAGATTGGATATCTGTTATAAATGAGTTAAATAAAGAGTTTAAATTGCCAGAAACAATGAGTAATAAAATAGATGATGTTTTAAAAATTGACTTATCTAGTTATTCATTAAGTTATGATACTTGCTATCATTGGGAAATGTGTGATTGTTATGAATAAACACTACTGGAACGAGTTTTCCTCCCAATATATAGATAAAGATACAGAAAAGAAAATACTGAAAATTTATCAGTATTCACTACCTAAGACAAAAATAAATACTTCTTCTAATATTGAAATTAACCAACTTAGAACACCTGATATCGCTATTGATAAAGTTGATGTTAAGTTAGTCCAGTCTGTTCAAATAAAGCGTATATTTTTCCAGATAAAAAAATATGTGAATACTAATGACTATATATTATGCTTCCCTGTTATAGCAGTATCTGAAGCCATAGATTCATTAAACCCAGGTATATATATGTTTGATATAAGTAAAGATTCAATTGTTAAAATCAGTAACGAAGTAATATTTACTGAAGAGACTCAAAAAATACATGTTTTTTGGCTGTTGGATTTGGAAAATGCTTTGATTGTTTACGGTAGAACAGCTTTTTACCAAGGAATCAAACACACGATGAATGTTAGGGAGAAGGTTTACGTTGGAACAAAAAAAGAACCACTTCCTCTATTTAATAATCAACAAAAAATATTAAAAACCATAGGAATAAATCCAAGACTAGCACTGTTGATTGAGTGTGATAGCATTATGGAGAAATAGAGCTATGTTTGAAAAAATGCATTATAATTATGGAATTTCTTCTAGCGTCCAAAAAAATTATTGGACTTTGTTTTATATTAACGGAAATAAGATAAAGCGTGGAGACTATTATAATCCAAGTGATGGTACTTCTGTTTGTACGGAAAAAGAACTAGCTATGAAGAAAAGCTATAGTGAGTATCAGGAAAGATTCTTACTAGGAGTGGGGGGATATGATAGCAGAGGCTTCTTTGTTACTTACGGTGAAACTAAAAAGTATGGGTTTATTGATACAACAGGAACAGCCACTGGATTTAAATCAAGTCTAGTAATAAATAAAGCATTAAGTGAACTTATTGAAAAAAACGAACTTTTATATTTCTGGTACACAGATATTGGAGATAGATATAAAATTAATTTCACTCAAGAGAATTTTAAATTTATAAGAAATTTAAACTTTTTAGCTAATGAGTTTATAGCAGTTGCAGTGAAAAATTTTTCAAATTATTATACTGTTATAACACTGAGTAGATTTGAAAATCAGATAACAGGTTGCGGTATATCTTGTAGTGATTCTATAGAGACTGCTCTTAACAATGCTTTAGTTGAAAATAAGTTGATTGAATGGCAGAATTTCAAAAACAATGCCTCAAAATTTTATGATTATACATCTAAACATATTGTTGAAATAAGTCAATTTATAGATTTAAAATTCAATTTAGAAAAAAGTTATACTTGTAACACAAAAGTTGATTTCTTAGGAGATAAAGATATAATTTTGAGAGAAGATATTTTGACGCCTGAGATAATATTATTAAATAATAGACTAGGGAAAAGTAAAACAATAAAGATTGTCTCTAAATATTTTTTAAATTGTATCCCATCAAAAGAATTTATAGAATTATCAAAGGGTCAAGGAATTTTACAAGACATTAATATTAACTTGAAGGATTTCCAAGTAGATTGTTTTATAGTATAGGAGAAAAGTATGAAAGGATTTTTATTAAATGATGCAAGAATATTTTCACAGAAAGGTTTATTTTTGAATCATCATTTTAATAATTATATGGTTAGAGAAGACAAACAATATGTTAAATCTTATGAAGTGGGTTTCAATGCAAGAGCTTCAAACCTGAAAAAAGTTTTTGGAGAATTTTTTGAAAGAGAAGTTTTGATAAATAGTAACGATTCACAAAACAGTGAAGCTGTTGTTAATTATTTATCTGAAAATAATTCTAAATACCTCGCTAAAGGAATATTTATCTCTAAAGATAGATTTGTTGATTCTAATGGTATGGCTTCTCACACTAACTCAAAAGAAGTAATTAAAACGGCTTTTTTTGAGTTTTTTGAAAGACAGTCATTTTTAACAAACTTTCTTTCGCAAACTGCAGTCCCAAGGCTTTTGTTTGATAATGAAGAATCACTCATTATAGCAGATAACTATTTAAAAAATTATGTTGATAAAATAAACTACTATGATGTATCATTAGATCGCTCTTTACATGTTGTACTTTGCATTGGATATGGTTCAAAAAAATGTATTGGGTTAGGTACTTCTACTGAAATTAAAGAAGCAATTAAAAAAAGTCAGATAGAGGCACTACAATACTTTGCTCAAGATATAAGTAAATTTAATTCTAAGGATATGTTAGATAGTTTATCCCAGGATAAAAATGATTTTTACCACGAAAAATTTGACCAATTGTCTGTAGAGGATTTTATAAAAAACTATAGCTATTTACTTCATAATAACTTACTATCTAAGCAGGTAATGGACCAAGAAAATAGTTTCGTTCTTCCAGACTTTTTAGAGAAAATAAAAAAAGACTTTAATATAAATCCTGTAATTGTTATGTTTGAGTCTGATCAAACCATTCCACATCTAAAAATTGTAAAAATATATGATGAAAATTGGTTTCCTCATATGAATCCTAATTTTTATAACAAAGAAGTTTATAAATTTGTATCCAAATCAATAAATAAAGATTTATTGACTTCAATAAAATATATTCCATTTCCTTAATAAAATGAAAGAGAGGTTAATATGTCAGAAGTAATAACACTTTTCCGTTTAAATATATTACTACTATTGAAAGATAAAGTATCACTAGTTTGGTCTCTGTTGCTACCTACTATAATGCTATTTATAAACAGTAAAGAGATTACATCAATTAATAATTTATCTTATTGGTGGATTTATATTGTTTTTAATTCATTTATCTATGGGGTAGGTGTTTTTGCTCTACAGGAGAAAGATTCAGGAGCACTATCCATAATATTCTCAATAAAATGGATTCCCAAACAATTTTTTTTCGGACTGCTATTGACTCAGATACTATATAGTTTGTTTTGTTTAGCATTATTCAATATCATTCCAGTAGTTATGTTTAACTTTAATTACATAGAATTAATGTTTTTTTCACTTTTGGCAATTTTGATTACGATTCCAGTAGCATTTGTTGGATACAATATCACATATTTTAAAAATCTATATGCTTCAACAATCAGCTCAATTTGTAATATCTTGGTTTTTCTGTGTTTTATTATAATTAATGTAAGAACACCTTTTAATTTTATCAATCCCTTTTTAATTATAGGGAATGAATTAGGAAATTTTATGGATGGAAAAATTAACCTTATATATATAATCATAAGTCTGCTCTTAATAGTAATCAGTTTACCAAGTATTATTTATTTTAAGCCATTATCCAACGAAAGTAGGTGACTATTGTGATATCAGTCGAGAATTTGTACATAAAGGAAATTGATAGAACTATAAGTGTAAAATTTAGCAAAGGAATAAATTTTTTAAAAGGATCAAATGGAAGTGGCAAGACTTTGTTGTTAGACTATCTTAGTGGTTTAAGAAAATTGAAGAATAAAAAGAATATAAAAAATCAAAATAGTAACGTCTATATGAGACAAAATTTTTCTTTTTATACTAAGATTACAGCTTATGAATTTATAAATTTTATTGAAAAATTGAATGGCTATTCAGTTCAACATTTTTTTGATTTTTTAGAAGAATATGTACCAAACTATGATTTTAATTTATATAAAGCTAAAAAATTGGGATTACTCTCAGGTGGTGAGAGAAGATACCTATATATATTAGCTATATTGAGCATCGAACGAGATTTATACATATTAGATGAACCATTTTCAAATATTGATCAAGAAACAAAAGAACAACTCATAAAATTAATTGAAAAAATTCATTATAAGAAGAATTCAAATTTTATAATTACCTCACACGAATTACTTACTTTTGAGAATATGAACGTTTTTGAATTTAAAGATATTAGTTCAGCTGGTAAGATATAAAAAATGTTGAATAAAAATAATAAAATGATTAAAATGAAAGAGTAAACAAAACACAAATTATTATAATCATAATGGTATTTGGGGATTAGAATGGCAATAAAAAAAGTTGTAAATACTGCTTTTGTTATAACTGCTTTAGGTTTTTCGTTTTTTACATTTTTCACTTCTGACCAAAAATTTTTAATTATCAAATCTTTTTTGGCACTACTTTTGATGGTTTTAGCGGTTCTGTTGCAAAGTTTTAAATAAAGAATAAAATCCCTTACGGTATCTATAATTTAAGCTGGGATTCCCAATAATACCTTGATTTCAGTACAGACCGAAAACCCGAAGAGAGTGCCTTCTTTTCGGGTTTTCTTATATAATCCTCGGATGGCTTCCATGCCTTTAATCGTGGGTGAGGCAGTGCGTAAACTTCGATAGAATTTATTGCGTCTCTTTACTGGACGATGGTCTTGTTCAATCAAATTATTCAGGTATTTAATGGTACGATGTTCTGTCCCTTGATAAAAGCCGTATTCTTTTAGTTTCTTAAAGGCACTTGTAATAGAGGGGGCTTTATCTGTGACTACAACCTTCGGTTCATCAAACTGCTTCACTAACCGCTTAAGAAAAGCATAGGCTGCTTGTGTGTCCCGTTTTTTACGTAACCAAATATCCAAGGTTAAACCATCTGCATCGATGGCTCGATACAAATAATGCCATTTTCCTTTAATTTTGATGTACGTTTCATCCATTTTCCATGAATAAAAGGATTTTTTATTTTTCTTTTTCCAAATTTGATAGAGTAGTTTGCCATATTCTTGCACCCAACGATAAATCGTCGTATGAGAAACGTTAATGCCACGATCATATAAGATTTCTTGAACTTCACGATAGCTAAGGTTATAACGAAGATAGTAGCCCACGGCTACAATAATCACATCCTGCTGAAATTGCTTTCCTTTAAAATGATTCATCGTCATTCCTCCTGCTATCTTTTTCTATTATTCTACCTTATTTGATAGTAGATTTAAAACTTTGCAACAGAACCCTTTATCCTAAATCTACGCTATAGGTAGACTTAGGATAAAGAAAGTTATACGTAACAAACCCAAAAAGGCGCTAAAGTCTAACCTGCTTCGGCGTCTTTTTACTTTTTATCCTTAATCATTGACACTCACATTTTGAATATGTTATAATAAGTTTGTAGTCGGAAGTGCGACTAACGACTTTCAGGTTTAAGGAGGTAATATGGACATTAAAGATGTAATGACAACAAGAGAGCTTGCAGAAGCATTGAATCTAAATCAAGCTTATGTTTTGAGAAGAGCCAAGGAGGAGTTGGAAATGAATGTTGATTACAGAAGTACTGGGAAACGGAGTTATATATTTGCTCCATCTGCTTATGAAAAAATGAAAGTTAAAGCAATCCCAAAACTGGTAAAAGCAGCGATGTTGCCCAATTTGCGTATATACTTAGAATTTGATAATGGTGAAAGTCGTTATTTAAGTTCTCAGTTAGAACAAGATTATTTTAAAAATATTAAGAAGATAAGAAACTGGGCAGTGGGATTTAATATGATTCCAACGATCTCATGGCAAGGAACTGAGTCATCAATTGATGAGAATGGTAATTTAAAAATAGCTGGTAAGACTTATACAAGCCAAGAGCTTTATGAAAAAAGCACTCATCATATTTGAAATGATACTCCTTGAACAATTATCAAATAACTAGACGTATCCCCCCTCAAGACTTATGAGGGGTTTTCTTTTACTCTCAAAGAATTTACATCAATAATGAGATATAAAAAGAAAAAAACTCATAACGGTTAAGTTATGAGCTGATATACTTCTGTCCATCTATTTAATAATAACTATGATATCTTTGCCCAAAAGAATGATTAAAAATATTTTATCAAGTTTACTAATGCCTCTTCATCCAAAAGTTCAGTAAATTCATTTTTATATTTTCTGATATAAGGCGCAAAAGTCTTGTATAACTCTAATTGAGCTTTCTCTAGGGTAGTTTGAGATATTTCTAATTTTTTTTGAGCCTTATGAACTTTAAACTCTGCAATATCAAAGAGAACATTTTCTTCAGTTTGTATTTTCTGTTTCTCTATCAAAGTTTTTGTTTTATTCACAAGAAGATATAATACTTCTGGCTCTCTCACCATAAGTTCCATAAAATTTTCTTCTAGGGGCTCTCTGTTATTAGAGCAAATTATACTAGTCATATTTTATCCTTTTTTCAAACAAATTATTGATATTTACCTGTATAAGGAAGAGAAGGTGACATCAAAAAATTATAATTACTAACCTGATCTTGATGAGTAAAGAAAGCACGATTTCGCTCGGTTAACATGATATTTGTAGGAACAGTTTCTTCAAATTGAATTAAATAAGTCGGTTTGCCTTGTGCAATCGCATAGCCTAACTCCCAAGCAGTACCAGAATCTGCATCTTGTCCATCAAAATCAGTAATAGCCACAATGACATCCGCCTTTTCCACTTCCTTAATGTCATTTTCCATGGTCACTTTTGCCCATTCAGGTGTAAATTCTGCCACATCATCTGCTAATTCTTCTGGTCTTTGACAACGCATCGGACTAAAAAAAGAAGAAACAGTCTCATTACTATTTAAGGCATTTTCAAGAAGTTCAACCTTTTTTATTTGCTTATCACTAAAAAATGGTCCCGCCAAATAAACTTTTACTGGCTCATTAAACAAGTTGTTCATATTTTAAATCTCCTAATAGTTTTATAGCTTCATCTGTTGTTTCTACGAGGTGCATCACTTCAACAACTTCCAAACTTAACATCTCTTCTTCAATTTGAACCTTAATCATTTCAAACAAAGAACGGTAAAAATCTTTCCCAATAAAGATAACAGGTCGTATAGATGTTTGCCCAATTGACATTTCAGTCAATAATTGAAAAGCTTCTTCCATTGTTCCAAAACCTCCAGGAAGAATAATGAAAGCTTCACCTAAATCTATTAATTTTCGCTTGCGCTCATCCATTGTTTTAGCCATGTATAACTCTGTCGCATCTTGTCTAGGTGGTTCTAGAGGGAGTATGCCATCAGGGTAAACAGCAATAACCTCTCCATTATTTTTTAGAACCGCATCAGAAACAACCCCCATACAGCCCTCTTGGGACCCGCCATAGACAAGGCGATGCCCAGATTGAGTTAAGAGCTCCCCTAAATGTTGACTTCTTGTACGATGTATTGGATTTTTTCCATCTCGAGCTGATAAAAATACTGTAACATTCATGTTTAATTCTCCCGTTCAATTTCTTTTAGCTTTTCTTTAATTTGTTCCAAGACCAAATTTCTTGCTTTTTCGTTTTCTACAAAATCATATTGATCCCCATCAATTTGAATTTTAGGGCAGACGTCAAATGATTCAAACCATTCTTCATATCTTCGATTAAGTTCTTGGTAGTAGTGATATAAACTTGGATCATATTCCAACTGCTCAAATACTCGTCCTCGTTTTTTTATTCGCTCTAACATTTTGTCAAAAGAAACACTCACATGGATCAACAAATCTGGACGTTTTTTAAATTTGAGCGTATCAATTTCCTCAAGCATATTTTCTAATAATGAATCATAAACTTCAACTTCGATATCTGTTGCTCGCCCCAAATCTGCATTGAGGTGAAAAAGTAAACTATCCTCATAAATTGAGCGATCAAGAACATTATTGTTATTTGATAAAGCTTTCTTAATTGAATCAAAACGTTTATTTAAAAAATAAATTTGAAGTAAAAAAGCATATTTCTCTGGATCTTTATAAAAAAGCGGAAGCACCTCGTTGTCATCAACGCTCTCATAAAAAGCTTCCGTATTCAATTCTTCAGATAACATTTCTGTAAGTGAACTTTTCCCAGCTCCAATTGTTCCTGCTAATACTAACACTGTCATCTTATCCTTCCTGACTATATACTTATTCTGCAACCCTGTAATTACAGATATTGTTCTTTGTATAATGAATGCAACTGTGCTCATTATATGAATCAAGCACATTTAATAGCCCATCTCCAAAAACTATATGTTGTGTCTAAAACGTTATTTATTATAACACAACACAATATATAGTGACGCTTTCAAACTACAAAAATGTAAAACTTTTTTTACATTTTTGCTTTAAGCGTTGTTACGTCTGCTTTTTTGGGACTTGGAAAATTTAAAGAAATTATAGCCTATAAATATCATTCTTATCTCATAAAACTTCAGCTTAATTTGTATATTGTTCCGTTTTAACAAAAACCAAAAACAAAAAACTGCCAGATTACACAGCTCTAGCAGCTCTTATATAAAATTTTTAGTAGAATGTTAACCCTAAAAATTTTTAAACCCTATTTATATTTTCTAATTCCTCAGAAAGTATCCATTTTTGGTAAAGGGGATGCACTCATCACTTGAACATAAGTCTCCAAAAGACTTTGAAAAATATAATTCTTAAATGCTCTTAACTTCGTGTCTCATTTTTTGTTGACTTTCCACTTGCAAAGTTTTTTTGTAGGTGCTGCGAAACGAAATGTTGCCTTCTCTTTTTATCGTGCTTTCCTTTAACTTTTAATCGCTACACTTAAATTTTTAAATAAAGTGTAGGGTGAGTTCTTCTTTACTAAATTTTGATTTATGATATAATTAGATTATAAAAAGGACTTGCGCTAACAAGTCCTAATGTAGCCGTTTTAAGAACGGTAGCACATATCAATTCAAAAAAATGATCGATTACCTGCTAAGTAGAACGGTCATTTTTTGTTATTCGTATTTGTAACAAGAACCATCAAGGTCGCAAAAGCAATCATGAGACTCAATGCCTGAAATACAGTCAAAAAATTTTCGCCTTTCATGTTTTGTGAGGTCTGCTCACGAAAAAATCATAAGCACCACCTCCAATCAGGCTACCGTTCATAAACTCTACCTCATTATTATAGCAAAAAAACCCTTCGCAAGCCATCATGACTAGCGAAGGGTTTTCATTTTATTCTCAAAGAAATTACATCTCCAATTCATCAGATTTATCATAATCATTCGTCACATCACGAGCTGTTCCAGAACGCTCAGCTTCGAGACTTTCTTTCAAATCATTGTATCGTTCCATCTTTTCTTTATACTCTTCTTCTTTTGGATAAGGAGCATTTTCTGCTTCTTCAATTTTGATGATTGCGGTTCTAAGGCGGTCAATTTCATTTAACGTGTTTTCAAAATCACGTGCAATTCCTTCTGGAGCTATACTATAAAAGTAGACACAAATTAGTGTGTTATAATCTGTCTAAGAAGACACAAAAATGAAAGGACTTTTATGTCAGGCTTTAAACGTTATGACGAGGAATTTAAGCAATCTCTCGTTAATCTCTACCAAACAGGTAAAACTCAATCCGAACTCTGTAAAGACTATGGAGTCTCCCCTTCTGCACTTGCAAAATGGATCAAGCAGTACTCTCAAGTTCGTCTTGAAGATAATACGGTCTTGACTGCTAAACAGATTCAAGAATTACAAAAAAGGAATGCCCAACTCGAAGAAGAAAATCTTATCTTAAAAAAAGCGAGTGCCATATTCATGCAAAACTCCAAGTGAGACTAAAAGCCATCTATCGACTCCGATTTGAACACACGACAGTTATGCTCTGTCGTGTTTTACATGTCAATCGTTCCACCTACTATAACTTCATAAACAAGAAGCCCTCAAAACGTGAAATAGAAAATCAATGCTTGAGAAAATTACTCCTTGAGATTTATATGAAAGCCAAGAAAAGAATTGGAACGAGAGCTTTTAAAATCATTCTCCTGCGTGATTATGGCGTTAATATTTCTGAGGGGCGTATCTTAAGACTTCTCAAGTCTATGACACTCCCTAAAATGTCAACGATTAAACCTCGAGTTAAATCAAAACACTCTCCTGCATTTTCTTCTGATAATCTCCTTAAACAAGAATTTAATCCGAAGTCACCCAATCAAGTATGGACAACTGATTTCACTTATATTTCTATAGGACATAGACGGCATGTTTATCTCTGCGTCATCCTTGACCTCTACTCTAGAAAATGTATTGCTTGGAAAGTAAGTGACAGGATTGATGCTAAACTTGCCTGTGACACATTAGAGATGGCTATAAATAAGAGAAAGCCTAAGGAACCAATCATTTTTCATTCGGATCAAGGAAGCCAATTTAAATCAGCTTCCTTTAGAAAAATATTAGATGAGCATCAGTTGCTTGCTTCTTACTCCAAACCTGGATATCCTTATGATAATGCCGTCACTGAGGCCTTTTTCAAATACCTCAAACAACGGGAAATAAACCGAAGAACTTATCACTCCATTCAAGAAGTTCAACTCTCTTGCTTTGAATACATCGAACAGTTTTATAACAACTATAATCCTCATTCGGCAAACAATGGATTAACTCCAAATCAGAAGGAAGAGAATTTTTTTAAGAAAATATAGCTCATTTTATGTCTAAATATTTGACATTAGTCCATATTTGATATTGATCCAAATTATGGATAGGAAAGTGTCTACTTTTAAGGCTGTATCAAGATAGCAACATTGACTATTCCTCTCCTATTCTTGACAAAAAAACCAAACTATCCTATAATTAAGGTATAAAAAAAGAACGTGCTAGTCACACGCTCTCTCTGTAAAACCGTTTAAGACGGTAGCAAATTTTTCAACTAAAAAAATAATTGTCAAGCTCGCTAAAGTTTAAGACAATTATTTTTTTTTGTCATTTTTAAGCAGTTTAACAACTAAAGCAATCAAAGCAATGGTGAACATACCAAAACTAAATATCACTTGAATTGTCTCATATGCGGACAAACAGGCATCTCCTCTCTATAGATTTTGATGTTTACTTTCATAAGCACCACCACCTCTCAAAGATAGCCACCGTCTTAACTTTTCTACAAGTGATATTATACCATGGTTACCTTGTTTTAGCACCCCTATACTGCTATATACTCCTATCTCCTCACCTATAAATTTATTAAAAAATTTTATTTTCCTTCCAAATATTTCATATTTTACATATATTCTACCAAAAAAATCAATAAAGAGAAAAGTCGTTAGAAACTCCTAACAACTTTTGATTTTATATAACTTCAATTAACCTCAAAAATACTTCTCACCACAATGAATGAAGTTTCATCTTCGGTTTTTAAAAATCGATAATTTTCGGAAACATGCTCAATTGCTTCATTCATATTATTAAATTCTTTTTATAATGCTAGATCCGTTATTCTCAACCGTAAAATTGGGTAATGATTTTTCTTTAAATGAAGAAAGAGAGTTAAACTTGAATTTCATTTCAAAGTCCTCCATCTACACTTCAAATTTTTCTTTATCTTTAAAGTATTTGTTTTTCATTTTAAGTGCAACATTAACCAAAGCAATCATAACTGGAACTTCCACAAGTGGACCAATTACTGCAGCAAAGGCTTCGCCTGAGTCAATCCCAAATACACCAACAGCGACAGCAATCGCGAGCTCAAAGTTATTGCTTCCTGCTGTAAAGGAAAGAGATGTTGCTACTGGATAGCTCGCTCCCATTTTCTTAGACATAAAGAAAGATATAAAGAACATCAAGACAAAGTATAATAGAAGGGGAATCGCAATTCTTACTACATCAAGTGGTAATTCTACTACTTTATCTCCTTTTACTGCAAACATAATAATAATTGTAAATAAAAGAGCAATCAATGTAAGACGACTTACTTTGGGAATAAATTTTTCTTCAAACCATGTTTTACCTTTAAGTTTTATCAATCCAAAGTGGGAAATAATCCCTGCAATGAAAGGAATCCCTAGGTAAATAAACACTGAAGTTGCTATTTCACCAATTGTAATATGTACGGTATAATCTCCTAATCCCAACCATTTTGGAAGTAAAGTTACAAAGAAATATGCAAAGATAGAATAAAAAAATACTTGGAAAAGAGAGTTGAAAGCTACAAGACCTGCCGTATACTCGCTATCTCCATGTGCTAAGTCTGTCCAAACAAGAACCATAGCAATACAACGAGCAAGTCCTATCATAAT
>NZ_SDAK01000003.1 GCF_004210295.1 Lactococcus sp. S-13
ATATTCATCTTTTGTGATTTTGTGAAAGAGCATTGAGAGCTGAAAATGTTCAGTTTGAGAAAGTGAATTAATACCATCAAAATAAGATGTAAAAATGTTCAATTTATCTTCATGAGGGGCAGTCACATAGTTTGTTGTCCCTAAATCATAGGTTTTAGAGTACTCATTATCTGTAACATGCATTGCCCCGCCTTTCTCTAACTCTAGATACGCTAAAGTATTTTGAGTTGTTGGAGCTTGCTTTGATTTCTTGATGTTTTTATTTTGAACTGTGTTTTTTTTGTTTTTGGCTTGAGGAGTGCTTTTTATTGATTCTTTCTTTTTTGACCGTAGTGACATTTGTTTCCCTTTCCACTTTATAATTTCTTCGATTAGTTGTTAATCTGAACTTTAAGGCTAATAAAAAGAACTGCCATAACGGTAGCCCTTTAAATCTTCCAAACGTCGATATACCAGTTAAAAATACTGAAATGATTGTGAACGTTTGAATTTCAAGAAATGGTAGTTTCAATGAAAAAAGAGCATAGGCTGACAAAGCAATAATGAGTCCAATAATTGAACCTGCAATGATTAGCTTAGTCGTTTTTCCGGTTTTTGCACCATCTTTATAAACACGAATTTCCATTTTATACTCCTACTCCAAATAATCGTTTTGAAACGCTTAGTGTTTGCCAAATCATAACAATATATGAAATTGCATAAACAAGGCTTCCTAGAGCACTTCCCCAGTTATCTTTAAGTTCTGAAAAAGTGCTCAATGAGCCGCTTACATCAATTGTAGGTTGAGCAAAGAAGCTAAATAACCACATTACTGCTACCAATACTACAGTTTGAAATGCATATGCAAAAGCATATTTTAAATAATTCTTTCCGATGGAATCAAATTCACGAGAGGCAAAGCTTACCAATGGAATTGGTGAGAGTAATGCCATAAGATAGAGTTGGAAAAATCGAAGGTAGATGATAACTGAAACTGAAATGACAGCTACAATTTGAGCAATCAAACAGAGAAGATACATCAAAACACCAGTGATTGCTGTATTGATTAACTTTCCGGGGTTCGTTAACATTCCAAAGATCTCCCCCAGAGCAGAGAGCGGGTTATCCGGTAGTTTAATTTTGGGGATAAAGCTATTTATAAGAGCGTCAGTTATTGAGCCAGACTGGTTAAATAGATTAATTGCCCCAGTAGAAATCATTGTGATAAACACAAAAATAGAAACACCTGCAGTTGCGACAGCCATTGCAACAAGCCAACGCATAAATGCCATTGATATATCTTTGAATTGAACGTTATCGCCTGCTTGACTTTTTGGAACAACTACATTTATAACTTCCATCATGAAAAAGAAAAGAGAAATATAAAAAGCCACTGGTAAGATGACTTGAGTTGACATTTTAACTACCCATGAAAAAGCACTAGGGTTGTAGTTCGTAATGTTTTGAGTAAAATTAGAGAACATATATTTTCTCCTTTCTTTACGCTCCTGGAGGAGCAGTTATTGCTGCGGCAATCGCAAAACCAATCCCCACTAAAACAACCCCTCCTACAAGTGTAAAAATTGGTGAGCGACGAGCTGCAGGACCATCATCCCAGCTCAAGAAAAGCCACCCTAAACCAAGAAGTGCAACAATTATTCCTGCCGTACCAAAGCCCCACTTAATATTGCTTTGCATTGTTTTGACCGCACTTGTTGTCGTTACATCAGCTAATGCTGTCATTTTATATCCCACTGTAGTTGTTACTGCAGCAAGACTAAAGTTTGTTTTTGCAGCAATTTTTTTTAATTTTTTGTTCATTTAAATTCTCCATTTATTATTGATTAAGCGACTTCGCTTAAATTTGCTTCCAAACACTCCATTGTGTCAGGATTTTTGGCTATGTTATCATCAATTTCAGCTTTATCATCAACATAGCGTACCGCTTCGTACCAACGGGGGTCGTTTTTTGATTTCGCCCACTCTTTGGCACGAGGGTGTTTTTTTGAATTATATTTTCTTACTTTAACAATTGGGACATCCCCAGTTATTTTTATCAGTGCATCTAGTCGATTCGAACGTTCAATCTCATCAATCATATAGACATCCCGACCTAAACTGTCAGTATTTTGTGAACCACCCCCATGACCGCCAAATTGTTTTCCTTCACTTTTCTTACCAATGGTTTGTTTTCCAGATAGTTCCGCAAACTTCTCTTTGGTTAGTTTTGTTGTTGCCCCTGTCATATAAATAAGTGAATCACAAGCCCCCAATATTTCTTCCCATGTATCTTTATAAACTCTTTTTAACTGATCGAAATTTTGTGCTGTAAATTCAAAGCTCATTCCACGACCCCGCAAGACCGCAATTGCTTTTAAAATATTAGGAATTGCTCCAATACTTGGGAATTCTTCTAAGATTAAACGGATTGGAACTGGCAAAGCACCTCCATAATTATTGTCCGCCACTTCTTCTGTTATTTGGAATAGCAACGTGAAGACCATATTTGAGAGGAAATTATAGGTATCTGATAAATCTGACAACCCAATATAAAGCACTTGTTTACGAGTTCCCATTTTGTCCAGCTCTAAGGTATCTCTACTGGTCATTTCACGTAAACGTGGTAAGGTAAACATTCTAAAGCGAGCAGTAGGCATTGAAACAACCGATGCTCGTGTTTCTCCTTTGTAATTCTTGAAAGAATGGAAATCAAGAACTGCAGGACAATCTGATCCAAAATACTCTTCAAAATCTTCAAACATCAGTTCAACTGCACTAGGAACTTCTGGATTCTTACGTTCAAGGTTACGAATTAAATCTCCAATATCCGCAAGTGTCGGAAGTTCTCCACTCCCTTCAATTCCTTCATAGCCTTTGTAGTTGTAGTACAGGAATGAGAATAAAGAAGATAGTAATAATTTTTCAGAATTATCCCAGAAAGGTTCTCCTCTTTTTTCATTTTCTCCATCTGTTGCTTTGATAAGAAGATTAATCATATCTTGCAATGTTTCCTCACTATTGATGTAAACAAAAGGATTGAATTGATCAGTATTCAAAAAGTTAATCAAATTCAATATTTTTACTTGATACCCATTTTCTTTCATCATCAATCCTGTTTTATGATAAATTTCAAGTTTAGGGTCAGTAATCACATAAGATGCATTCATTTGTGATAAATTAGGAATATTGTAACTGGTTGTTTTCCAAGCTCCAGTCCCACCAACAACAAACACGTTTTTTGCACGTTGATATTTTGGATTTTTATAGTTATTTTTCACCCACATATAAGCTTTCCAACCCAAAATAATATTTTGGTCAAAATTTTCTTTTTTGGGAGCAGCAAAAGGTTCTAAATCTTTGAGCGTTCCTTCTTTTGAAGAACCAAATTCTTCTCGATGTCGGTAAGTTCTTGTATCACGAGAGGCAATCACAAGAACAATGACGCCTATGAAAAATGCACAGGCCAGAAGTGGCTCTGATCTAAAACTAAAAGCAAGAGGGTGTGCTTTTAGTTCAGGAAGCAGTCGAGCTTGAAAGTTTGGGAGTTTATTTTCATACAAACCACCACTTGTAGTGATAAAGATTTCAGTTACTCGATTCACTAAGAATAAAAGAACGAGTCCAATCAAACTTGAAAGCACATATCTTCTGATAAACTTCATCGTGAAAGCCCCCTTCCAATATCTTGACCCAATTCTTTTGTTTTATTTGCTGTTTTCTCAGCTATTTCCAATAGTTTAGATTCTTTTGCTTTGGCTTTTCTCATTGCTTCTTTCATGGTCGGTCTCGCTTTACGAATCTTTTCAGGATGTTTTTCCAAATCCAAAAAAGCCGCTTTAAGTGCAGCTTTTTGTTCTGATAATTTAGAAGTATCCAATAAGAAGTACATCTTAGTTGAGCCATCTGCCTGCGTTTTAAAGGCAACAGACAAATTGTAATCACTCATGAAAGTTTTTAATTTTTCAACACTTACTTCAGCGTCTAAAGGAAGAGCCTTGATAAATGGTTTTCCTTTAAATTTTGTCGGAAGACCATATTCGTCACTCCCTAACCGTTCTTGATTCTCATAATTTTGATAGACACGGCTTTTATCTTTGAAAAACTCATCATGGTTGACATCATCATAAGGTGTCCAGCCCAACTTGTTTTCAGGAGAAGTTTTTTGGCGTTGCTCATTTTTCCAATTTTCTTCAAAGCCATCTTGGGCGGTTTTTTGAGGCTCCTCTTTATTTAAAGTATCTTCAATTGATTTTTCAAGCGCCCTTTGTATTTTTGACCTGTCTTTTGTAAAAAACACAATCTCTTGAGAATCATCAAGATTTGACTGTCTAATACAATATTGGAGTCTTTCAGCATTGAGATATTCTTTTAATTTATCTAAATTAGTATTAGGGTCAAGTGTATGGTAGCTGAGATCTCGACCAGAATCTAACATGAAATCATAATCTTTTTCTCCAGGGGTTCTCAGATTTTCACGAAAAGCTTTATTTTCTTCACGTTCAGCCTTTTGTTCTTCTTTTTCAAGGCGTCGCTCTTTTTCTTGAACCTTATTATGATAAAAGCGGAGCGCAGTACTCACACCACGAATCGCATCTTGTTTAATCTCTTTAACCGAACGGTTAAATTCTGCCTGTTCTTCCAAATTTACCTCCTCGGCTACTTATCTTTTTTAGCTTTCAGACGCTGAATTTCTTGGATTAACTCATAGTTCTCAGCAATGACTTGATTAAAGTTAGCTGCCAACTTGTGATGTTCTTTCTGCAGTTGTTTGTATAACAACCCATTTTTAAACAGTTTAAAAATTTTTGTCAGCGTTGATAAGAACTGATTTTTGCTTACCTCCTGCTCATTCGGAGGTTTTTCCTTTCCTTCTAACTGATGTATTTTTTTTAAGAGCGCATTATATTGCAAAATCAATTCTGCTTCTTCATCAATGAGGTCATTGTAGCTACTTCCATTTTGAAGAACTGTAAATCCATCAGGCTGTTTTAATTTAGGTAATTGATTCTCATTAAAAAGATTCAAGTTATTCCTCCTTTAATCTACTAGGGACATGTATTATTATTCTTCAAAAAAACTGTCATATTCATCTTGAGTCAAGATACGCTTAATTTTTCCAGAAGTATTTCCTTGATATACTTCGTTTTTGACATAAATATAAACGTCTTTTCCTGTAAGAAAATCAACCGTTTCTTGGTTGTAATCCCAGTCAATTTCTTCTGGAATATCAAAACCATTATGTTTAATTGAAGTCAGAACAAACATTAATTGTTCTACGCCAAATTCATCTCCAAATACAATATTGAAAAAGCCGCTTTCGCCGTCCTCTCCAACAATACGGAGGACTATCATTTCAACTTTACTGTCCTTCGAGTGACTTAATTTTGCACGAGCAATTTTTGCTTCATGTGGTCCTTCAGCAAAGTCCACGTATTCTGTAGTACGTTGTTCTGTTTTTTCTTGAAATTTTGCCATTTGATTTTTTCTCCTTATAATTAATAAATTTTATAAGATTTCACCTAATAAAATTTCGTGAAATCGCCATTCGGTTATTTTTTAACTTTTTACAGTTTTTCATTAATCTTTCATTTGATTTAACATTAACCTAGACATTCTAGGCTGCTCTCTGCTATTATTCATGATGTTAACCTATTATTTCTATTTATCTAATTTTTCTTCAACTATTAATACATGAAAAATACTTCCAAATAATAGAAAATAACAGGCTGTTGGCACCATTGATTTTCCAAAGCTAAAGCATATTACTGATATCAATAAGGTAATGAGAAATAAAACTCTGTATATATTTATCTTCATTTTTTCCTTTCTATAAAAAATACTGAAGAATTCCTCAGCATTTATTATTTATTTACGAATCTTACGAACAGTCTTACGATAAGTAGATACTATCCAGTTCCGTTTAAGATATGCAGCAAGGCCAAGTAATGCAGCGCCAAAGATTGAAACAGCCAAAGCAGCTTTACCTTCACCAGTAGTAGGTAAAACTTTTTCTATTAGATTTTCACCTGGAACTTTTAACTTATTGACACGTGTTTCAGTTTGCATTGAAAGTTGTTTACCATTTGCATTAATAACAATTTGACGAGCAACATTTACAATATCTTTATCAGCTGCTGCATCTGATTTGACTGTTGCTGGGACAACAATTTTATATTGCTGACCAAGTGGCAATTTTGAAGTATCAACAACTTTTACTTCTTTTGCACCTTCTGTCCCTTTTGAAACCTCAACTCCATTTTTATCGACAAAAATAGATTTGAAGATATTCATATTTATTGTTAAGGTTTTACCGTTCAATTTATTTTCAAAACCACCTTTAACAACTTCTTTTCCTGAAGCATCATAGGCCTTTATATTAGACACGTCAACGTCAAGCATTGATGTGTCAATAGTATCTTCCATTCCCATCGTTGTAAGAAGTGACGTTTGGTCATAAGGGGTTGTATCCAGAGTTAGAACATAGAAAAGTTTTTGACCTCGCTTAACGGTTTGAGTGTTCAAATTAAAATCTTGATTGTTATCTGCCTTATCTACATAGGGATTTTTTGCAGTCGCATTGACAATTTCTTGATAACTTTCGTCAGATTCTACTGCTTGATTTTTACTCGAATCCCCAATTAGTTTAAAGTTACTAGAAATATCTTTGTCATCATTACGCATAGAGTCATCTTTAATTCCAGCAGTTGCACTATTAGTTTCGTCTTTGTGAGGTTGTGGCTTATTTACATGAACAGTTTCTTTAGAGTCTTTAGGGTTATTATTTTGGTTCTGTTGCAAAGTTTGAAATTTTAAAATAACGTTTCTGCCCCGTGTTCCTCTTAAGCTGTTATTCCCATTAAAATTTTTATTTCAGTAGAGACCGAAAAGCCGAAGAGCGTTCCATTTCTTCGGTTCTTTTTGTATATTCCTCGAATGGTCTCCATGCCCTTAATCGTGGTTGAGGCAGTCCGGAGACTTCGATAAAATTTATTGCGACGTTTGACTGGTCTATGATCTTGCTCAATTAAGTTATTGAGATATTTCACGGTTCGATGCTCTGTTTTGGTGTATAACCCATTTCTCTGTAACTTTCTAAATGCAGAGCCAATAGAGGGTGCTTTATCAGTTACGATGACTCTAGGTTGTCCAAACTGTTTATGGAGCCTTTTTAAGAAAGCATACGCCGCCTGCGTGTCTCGTTTCTTTCGTAACCAGATATCTAAGGTTAAACCGTCCGCATCAATTGCTCGATAGAGATAATGCCAACGACCTTTGATTTTAATATAGGTTTCATCCATTTTCCACGAATAGAAGGACTGTCTATTTTTCTTTTTCCAGAGATGATAGAGCACTTTACTGTATTCTTGAACCCAACGATAAATCGTAGTGTGACAAACATTTATTCCACGGTCATAAAGCAATTCCTGAACTTCACGATAGCTCAGATTGTAACGGAGGTAGTAACCTACTGCGACAATAATCACATCTTTTTGGAATTGTTTGCCCTTAAAATGATTCATTTGGAACCCCTCGCTCTCTTTTCCCTTCCATTTTATAATAAATCTAGAAAACTTGGAAACTTCGCAACAGAACCAAAATTTGAATAGGGGGATAATAAAAATGACAATAAATTTTAGTACAATTAAGGATATTGATATTAAGCAATTAGAAAATTTATATAACGATGTTGGTTGGTTTGCGTATACTCAAGATTTGAAAGTATTAAAACAAGCTGTATTACAATCGTTAGATGTTATAGCTGCTTGGGATAATGATAAGTTAGTAGGACTTATTAGAGTTGTTGGAGACGGATTAACGATTATGTATATACAAGATATACTTATTTTGAATGCTTATCAGAATAAGGGTATTGCAAGTGAATTATTGCAACAAATGTTAATTAAATATAATAATGTTCGACAAAAAGTTCTTTTAACTGAAGAAGCATCTGATGTTAGACATTTTTATGAAAAGAATGGATTTGAATCCTGTGACCAGGGGTCGTTAGTTGCGTTTGCTAAAATGAACTGAATTATAATTTTGAGAGTGGCATATGCCACTCTCTTTTTTGGTTTTACTGAACGAAAAAATGATAAATTTTTAAGTGAATTATCGCCCACTTTTTGGACTAATGTCAAATTGGACCACTATCAAATAATTAGACATAAAATGAGCTATATTTTTTCAATATTTGAGTGTTCAGAAAATGGTCATTTTCTGGACACTCTTCTTTTGTTATAAAAAGTCTCAAAATCATTTACATTTATTGTCCATTAACCCGTAATTTATTCTATGTTCATTTATATATATTTTTTTAAGTTATGATACAATAAATTAGAACAAAGGAGAATAAAATGAATATCGGATATGCACGAGTTTCAACTGGACTTCAAAATTTGGATTTACAAAAAGATAGTCTTAAAAAATATGATTGTGAGAAAATATTTACTGACCATATGTCAGGAAGTAAAAAAGAGCGACCTGGTTTAAAATCTGCCATCGAATTTTCTCGTTCTGGAGATACAATTGTTGTTTGGCGGTTAGATCGATTAGGAAGAAATATGGAGGACTTAATTAGCATAGTTAATTCACTTAATGATAAAGGAGTAAGCTTCCATAGCTTGCAAGAAAATATCACAATGGATAAATCAAGTTCGACTGGACAATTGATGTTTCATTTGTTTGCGGCTTTTGCGGAATTTGAGCGAAATCTTATTTTGGAGCGTTCTGCCGCTGGTAGAGAAGCTGCACGTGCAAGAGGACGACTTGGAGGAAGACCTGAGAAATTTTCGGAGCAAGACGTAAAGCTTCTTAAAACCTTGGTAGAAAGTGGTACGCCGATTAAGTCGATTGCGGATTCTTGGGGAGTGTCAAGAACAACGATTTATAGATATATTAATAAGTTTTAGAATAAACTAAAAAACCAGCTCACAACTATTAAGGTGCAAGCTGGTTTAATTTTTTTACTTTGGTATACTTAGTAACTCATACTAATTTTACAATCTTCGATAAGATATTAACTGATATTTCTAACAAAAGATTTCAAGCGTTCCTTTTTGTTATGTAAATCTAACGCTGTTTGATTTTCCCAATTTTCTGCAATTATATATTGAGTACTGTCTTGGACAACTACCTGAACCAACTTTGCAATAGGTTGCTTTCAGTGAATCTTGGGCGAAACGAATATGAATTCTCTCCAAGGTCAATAAGTTAAGCAAGATACAAAAAGCTTATCATTATGATAAACTTTTTACGTTTTCAGTTTAAGTATTGCATATTTTCAACTCGTTTTTCCGACCATTTGTGGCATACTTTTAACAATTCTACTTTTTGTTCTTCATTCAATTGCTCGAAGTAAGCTCGTGGGTCATTGGGGACATGATTGGGGTAACTCCCATCAGATATCCCGGTGGAAGTTGGAAGTATTGGGACAAAACTAAAGCAATTTTATTAGCAATAGCTTTTCCTAAAGTTTTCATAATTCCTCCTCTATCAATAATATAACAAGCATAATTATAACCCTTTTGAGAGAAGTTGAAAAGTTTGAGCTAAAAATTCGATAAATTCTTTTTCAGTCATTATCATTATTCATTGTCCTTTTCGTTTAGATTGCTTAGCCTCTGATATTTTATGCGAATGATGATAGCCTTTTATTAAATCAATCGGAAAATTGCCTGTGACTAGTCTAGTCGTTTTTTTAGTCACAGCGTTCTGATTATGCCCTCTTAAACCTATAATGATTGATTGTGCTTGTTTTCTTGTCATCGTTGTAAGGGTGCCAGTAAATACAAAATATTCATTCTCTAGCATTAAACCACCTCTGCTGTTTTTCTGAATGGACTCGATGCTCAACTTATTTGACCTTCTAGGAATCCAATTATATCAGAAAATAAATATAAACCTTTGAAGTATACTCTGGTATCCTAACCGTGCTAGCAATAACTCTTTTTATAATATATCAAAAAGTGGAAAAAGCACTCATAACTTTGTGATTATAGGTGCTTTTTCTAAATTATTTGACTCAATTTCAATATATCATTAATATAAATTCAATGATTACCAAATTTTAAGACGATTTTCTGGTGCACGATACATCTTATCTGTTTCTTTAACATCAAAAGTATCGTAAAATTCTTCGAGATTTGTTGGAGGAATATTGGCACGAAGTTTAGCGGGTGCATGAAAATCCATTGACAAAAGCATTTGTTGGAATTCTTTACTTGCTTTCATGCGCCAAATCTTAGCCCACTGACTAAAGAAAGCTTTCAAATCAACGTCTTTCTCATCTTTAGCTGCTGTCAGTGCCGCTGTAATTCCTCCTTGGTCAGCAATATTTTCTGACACAATGAGTTTTCCGTTTGCTGGACCAGCTTCAGTTTCCACACCGTCAAAGAGTGCAATCATTTCTTTTTGCTTTTCTTCAAAAGCTTCATAATCTTCATCTAACCACCATTTGTTCAAATTTCCTTCTTTATCGAATTGGGCACCGTTGTTATCAAAAGCATGAGAAATTTCATGAGCAATGACTGCGCCAATTCCACCGTAATTTTGTGATGAAGATTGTTCAAGAGAGTAAAAAGGAGCTTGCAAAATTGCTGCTGGAAAAACAATTGTATTACTATCAGGACTATAATAAGCATTGACCATATGAGCAGGCATATGCCAGCTTGTTTTATCAACATCTTCTGAGAATTTTTCAAAAGTTCGAGCAGTCAAAATTTCATCGAATTTAAGTGCATCTTCATAGAGAGAGCCAGAAGTTGTTTTTAAACGACTATAAATTTCAGGCAATTTATCTGGGAAACCAATGAAAGGAGTAATAGCATCCAATTTTTCAATGGCTTTTTCAGCTGTTTCTTGACTGAGCCACTCATTTTTAGACAAACGCGCTTGGTAAACTTTAATCATTGCAGTGACCATCCGTTTGACATCGGCCTTAGCAGCTTCACCAAAATATTTTATACCATAGAATAAACCAATCACTTGACTAAAATAAGACTCAGTCAAATCAAGTTGATGTTTTTCTTGACTTCTTGCTTCTTGAACATTTGAAAGGAAACGTCCATAAGCTCCACCAAGAATTCTAAGGTCTTCATTGAAGAAAGAAGTAGCGCCACGTGCAATTTTAGTCAGCATCCAAGCTTTAATGAGTGACCAATTTTCTTCATTGATAAGTGAATCAAATGATTCATAAAAACGATCTTCGTAAACAATGACTTTATCAGGTTCAGTTTTTACTAAATCTTTAATTAAAGATTTTAAATCAAGGTTTTTAACTTTACTGACAAAGCTGTCAGTAGAAATTGGATGATAAAGTTCAGCATATTTTGCCCACTCTTCAGAAGTATTTGCTGACGGAACTAAAAGAGCATCGAATTTAAGGGCAGACTTTGCAATCTCTTCTGCATTTTCAACATCAAATGTCTTTAAAATTTCGATTGTATTTTTAGCCCAAAAATCAAGTAATTCTTTTTTTCTAGGGTGTTCATCATTATAATAAGTGGTATCAGGTAAAATCAAGCCCGGGCCAGAGAATCCAAGAGAATAGTGAATAGCATCTTTCATATCAGGTTCAACACTAAAAGAAAACGGAAGAGGTGCCTGTGAATGGAAAACGAGTTGAGTCAAATTATTTTTAAAATCTTCAAAAGTCTTTAAAGTTTCAACTTTAGCAAGTTCATTTTTTACGGCAGAAAAATCCGCTTTTTCTCTTGCTTGCCAATCTCCTGCTTTATTATAAAATTTGATTGCTTCAAGCAATTCTGGATTATCAGTAGGTAGGTTTTGTGATAACTCAGCTAAATCTTTAGCCAAATTTTTCTCATTTTTTAGTACTAATTCATCAAAAGCTGAAATTCTTGGTTTGTCAGCAGGAATTTCTGCATTTTCTAACCATTCAGCATTAACAGTAGCGAATAAATCATCTTGAATCCTTGTCATATCAAACTCCTTTTTTAATAAAAGAAGCTCAAATCATAAATTTGAACTTCTTTGACTTTAGAATTGCAAAAACTAAAGTGAGGGTATTTTTACAAAAAACTTGTAAACAAAAGTTAAGTAAAACTATTTGGTGGCTAACTTATCAGAAGAAACACCAATTTCTGACCAAGTATTCATTGCACCATAGTCAAGCGTCATCCCAACTACCCGTTTGTTAACCGGCGTATAACTTAACGAGAAGTTTGTTGGAACAACATAAGCTTTTTTATTCATATCTTCTTGATATTTAACGAAAGCTGCTTTACGATAAGTTGGATCTTCAGACTTGGCAGAATCAATATCATTTAAATCCTTAGTGATTTCTGAATCATTAAAGTGACCAAAGTTATAAGGTGCTGCTGCTGAGAACAAATCTTGTTGCGAAGGTTCTGATGACAATGACCAAGCACCGTCAGTAATATCCCAGTCATTTGCACCTGGAGGAGTCGTCATATGATCAACCCAAGAATTAAATTCCATTAATTTACCATTGTAAAGACTCACTTTTACCCCAATTTTCTTCCATTGTTGGATGTAGTTTTGGGCAATGGTTTCGGAGTTTGCATCACCTACACGAGCCGCATAAACAAGCGATAATTCTTTTCCATCTTTTTCACGGTAGCCTGTAGATTTATTCAATTTCCATCCGTCTTCATCCAAAAGTTTATTCGCTTTATCAAGATCTTGTTTTTCATATCCTTTGACTGATGGACTCGTAAATTGCTTAAAGATTGGCGGAATCAAACTATTTGCAGGAGTTGAAAGTCCGTTTGAGAACTTATTATCCACTTCTGCGACATTTCGAGCATAACCAATGGCTTGACGAACATTTTGATCCTGCAAAGGCGTTTTACGATCTTGGACATTAATCGAATTTTTAGCATCATAGTGTCCCAAGTTATAGTACATTAAGGAAATATAAAGCGCTTGTTGACCTAAAACCTTGTATCCCTTTAAGTTTTTTACTTGTTTATATTGACTATTAGCCATCGACTTGATAATGTCGTATTTATGTGCAGAAAGGGCTGCGACTGATTTTGCTGTTGATACAATTTCATAAGTAATTGAATTTAGTTTTGGTTTTTTACCCCAATAGTAAGGATTTGGCACATATTTAATAGATTCACCAGCAACCACATTTTCCGGTTTAAAAGGCCCTGTAACTAATGGTTTCGTTGTCGTTTTTGGACTAGAAGCCAAATCTTTAGGGGCAACATCTTTCAAATATTGGTAAGGAGCGACACTTTCAAGGAAGTAACCATTTCCTGATTGTGTCATCCCTGGTTTCATTTCTTTAAATTGAACCTTGATGACTTTTCCGTTTTCACCATCAGGGAAAGTAATTCCTGAGATTGTTTTAGCTTTCCCCGCATGATAATCACTCAAGCCAACAATATTCGCTAGAGAATCAGTCCAACGGTCGGACCCATAAGCAGGATTAGCAATCGTTTCATAGGTAAATTCATAATCTTTAGCCGTTACTTCTGAACCATCAGACCATTTCAAATCTTTACGAAAGGTAATCGTTGCCGTTTTAGCTTTTTGGTCAAGGCTGATATTTGCAGGTCCTCCATCAATAAATTTAAAGGCGCTGTTAGTAAAGAAGAGAGCATCTTGACCGCCTCCAGGACCAGACATTGTACTAAAAGTGGCATCATCAGAAAGTCCGGCTAACCATTCAGCTTTCATCGGAGAATCGCTTTGATAAGCGACTTTTAAATTTCCACCTTTGATTGCCTTGTCTGGATTTTGATAAGCAACGTCAAAGTTCCCCGCTTTTAATTTTTTTGTACTTGTACTTGAGCTTTGGTTAGATCCACAAGCACTTAGGAGTGCAGCTGCTAAAACTACACTACTTGCCAATAAAGTTACTTTGAATTTGTTCATCTTAGTTTCTCCAATAATTTCTTTTTATTTCTTACTTCAATATAATATTTAATTTATCATATCCATTTCTAATAGATAAACATTTTTATCACTCTTGAATGTTGTTTATCTTGTAGCTTGTCTTTGGTCAGCCACTCGTCTTAGTGCATTTCCGATAAAGATAATAGCAAGCACCACAATTAGGATGACCACTGTTGCTGGAACCCAAGTCCAAGGCTTATCAGTCATTGTTTCTGGATTAGTCGCTTCATTTATCATTGTTCCCAAAGATGGTGTCCCCGCTGGAAGTCCAAAACCTAAGAAAGAAAGTCCTGTTTCTAAACCAATGTTTCCAGCAAAAACAAGCGTTGCTTCAGCAATGACTAAGGTGGACAAGTTGGGCCATATTTCCCGAAACATAATTTTAAAATCAGAAGTTCCCGAAGTTTTTGATGCTCGAACATAATCTCGATTGACTTCCGTCATTGTTCTTGCCCGAATTAAACGCGTTGTCCCTATCCAACTAAAGATACTGATAATCCCAATCAAAGACCAAGAATTAAAACGTGGGATGATAGTTACAAAAACAATAATGATCATCATTGATGGTAAAATCATAACAAAATCAGTGAAACGCATGAAGATTAAATCAAATCTCCCACCAAAGTAGCCCGTAATTACCCCTAAGATATTTCCTACAACTAAAGTAATAAGTGTAACTGCAAAAGCGATATTGAAAGAGTTTCGTGCAGAAATCATTAACATCATGATGATATCTCGACCACCATTATCAGTTCCCAGTAAATGTCCATTTGTCAGTGGTGCAAGATACTGGTCCATAATATTAACATCAACATAATTTGATTGTTTTAAAAACATCGAGTAAATATAAACGATTAGAAAGACAGCAACTAGGAAAAGTGCTGAAGTCAGTGCTAATTTGTCATTCTTTAGTTCTTCTTTGATTGAGTGAACTAATGATAAAGAATTTTTGTGTTTTTTTTCTGTCATTTTCACTCCTTATTGAATCCGAATTCGTGGGTCAACCATTGCCATGATAATATCCGACAGGAGGGCTCCAAGAAGTCCCAAAAAACCATTTAATAAAATCAAAGCCGTAATCATTGAATAATCTCGCCCAGTGATTGAAGTAATAAAAAGTTGTCCTAAGCCAGGATAGCCAAAAATTGTTTCAGCAAAGATTGCTCCTCCCAAGAGTCCAGTAATCACAAATCCAAAATTAGAAGCGATTGGTAATGAGGCATTTCTCAAAATATGACGTCTAAAAATCACTTTTTCCTTAACCCCTTTGGCTCGAGCCGTTCGTACATAATCTTGTGTTTGTTCATCTAAAATTCCAGAGCGGAAGTAAGTAAAGATTCCAACTGTTCCAAAGACCGCCAAACTAAAAGCCGGAAGAATCATGTGATAAATCTTACTAAAGAAAACAGGAATGATTCCCATCGCATTTGGACTTACCGTCCCACCTGTCGGAAACCAATTAAGACTATAACCAAAGATAAAGATAATCAAGAGATAGAATACGTAAGGTGGAATACCAAAAGTAATTGAATTATAGGTCAACCACAATTGGTCTTGCCATTTTCCTTCATTTCGAGCTGCAACTATCGACATCGGAATAGCAAATAAGTAAGTTAAAATAACTGACAAAAGTGACATCCAAAAAGTATTAATCGCTCTATGTCCAATGACAGTCATCACAGGCTCTTTGAGATTATAGGACATTCCTAAATTCCCATGTATGGCATTCCCTAACCACCTGAGATACTGCTCCCACCAAGGGTCATATAAACCTGCTGCCCGTCTTAATGCTTCAACTTCATGTGGGTCGGTATGAGGACCAATCAACCCTGAAAAAGGATCACCAGGCATCAATTTAGCAAAGAAGAAAACAAGAATACTCAAGATAAATAATTGAGGAATCATCAATAAAATACGTCTAATAATTACTTTCCACATTTTCCCCTCCTTTTGGCAAAGCAGCCCAATGACTTTCACTTAATTTTTTTAAGGGCAAAGCGTGTCCATCTTTATCATAAAAGTTTGCTTTTTTATCCTCAAAGTCTTGTTCAACTTTTAGACGGTTTTTCCGATTTTCCGCTCTTCTTGTAACATCAATCGAAGGGATAGCAGATAAAAGTCGTTTAGTATAAATGTGCTGTGGCTCATCAAAAATATCTCTTCGTGTTCCTTTTTCGACAATTCGACCGTTGTGCATGACTGCGATATTATCAGTCATATGGCGGACAACCCCTAAATCATGAGAAATAAAAAGAAATGCAATTCCCAAGTCCTTTTGAATGAGCTTCATGAAATTCAAAACCTGAGCTTGAACAGATAAGTCTAATGCTGAAACTGGTTCATCTGCCACAATTAACTTAGGATTAGTAGCAACTGCCCGTGCGATTCCAATTCTTTGTTGTTGACCTCCAGAAAATTGGAAAGGATACTGCTCTAAAGCTTGTTTAGGTAGTCCAACAATATCCAATAATTCATGAATCCGTTTATTTTCTGTATTAGCATCTAATTTTTCAAAATTTCGAATAGGCTCCGCGATGATATCGTAAATTGTTTTCCGGGGATTCAAACTAGAAAAAGCATCTTGAAAAATCATTTGAACATCTTTATTGTATTTGAGTTGATTCCTTACCCTTTTCTTGCTGACATCTTGTCCTTTATAAATCAATTGTCCTGATGTCATTTGTTCTAAACCAACAATTGTTTTGCCAATCGTTGATTTTCCAGAGCCAGATTCACCAACTAAACCGACAGTTTCTCCTTCATGAATCGTTAAATCTACTCCATCAACGGCTAAAACATTATCTGTCACTCGATTAAAGAAACCAGATCGAATAGGATAATAAACTTTTAAGTCCTTTAAATTAAGAATTTCGCTCACTTTTCACCCCCTTTCAATTTTTGATCTGGAAATTCAAATTTTTCCCAAGCCTGACCTCGAACAAAATGATTTGGAGAAATTTCAGTCATTTTTTCCGAAATTACTTTTTGAGCTTCTTCTTTCATCCAAGGTACTCGAGCTAGAAATAAATCTTTGTCATACTCAATTTCTGACAGAGAAGGCACGGACCCTGGAATCACATATAAATCATCCGAAACTGTTTCGGCAGATGGATTTGAACGCAAAAGTGACCGGGTGTAGGGATGTTTGGGATTTTGAAAAAGCTCTTCAACAGAAGCTTTTTCGACGAGTTGTCCGGCATACATCACCGCCACTGTATCAGCAACTTCAGCAACAACTCCTAAATCATGAGTAATTAGAATAACCCCAGCATTCTTCTTCTTTTGTACTTCTAAAATCAAGTCTAAAATCTGAGCTTGAATAGTAACGTCTAAAGCAGTCGTTGGCTCATCAGCAATAATCAAATTTGGGTCATTGGCAATGGCTATTGCAATCATTACTCTTTGTCTCATCCCGCCTGAAAGTTGGTGAGGAAATTGATTAACGACTCTTTTAGGGTTTAGAATTCCTACTTGTTCTAAAAGTTGAAAGATTCTACTTTCATACTGATTTTCTGGATAAACATCATGCACGGCCAACATTTCCTTGATTTGCTGCCCAATTTTCATCAATGGATTAAGCGCAGTGAGTGGATTTTGAAAAATCATTCCAACTTTACTTCCTCGAATACTTGCCATGGAGTCACCCGTTTTACCAATCACTTCTTCCTCATCCAATAAAATGGAGCCTGTAATTTGAGTTTGATTTGGGTTGTGTAATCCCATAACAGCAGTTGCCAAAGTTGATTTCCCAGAACCTGATTCCCCAACAATGGCTAAAACTTCACCACGTCTAAGACTTAAATCAATATCATAAATTGCTTTTTGAAATTTACCAGCAATCCGAAAGGCAACACTCACTTGTTTTGCTTCCAAAATATTTTCACTTTCCATATTTACCTCAATGAAATCTTTCTAAATAGACTTAATAAAAGTATACTGCTTTTTCTGTATATTTGCAAAAAATTATCATTTTGGATATCTTCATGAATTTTCTGAACATTACGAGAAGTGAAGGTAAAACAACAGTTTTGGAGTAAATAATAAAAGCAGTAATCATACTAAAAACTGCTGACGTTAAGTCAATTTTCAGACGGAAAAACATATACCGACCCTGATGGCTTTGAATTTGAACTTCCCCTGTGGGCAACAAATAAAAGTGCCGCTAAAAAATATTTCAAACAAGAAGGCTGGCACTATTATAAAAAGTCAGCCTTTTGTAAGGACTCCTTTGAAAAAATAAATAGTGGATACTTCGTCATTGACCGCTTCAATCAGTTTTATCGTCATGACCTGATTTGCGATACTCCAGACCCTCGTTTCTTGATGACCTTAGACCAGGCACGACCATTTACTTCAGCAACTTATAATGATGAACTCGTTCGCTTTAAAAAGGCATTCCCTATTATGTGTCAAATCCTGAGAGGAGAATGGAGAGTTGATGTTGTGGGACATTATAAATCCGGTTCTGTTGCAAAGTTTTAAATAAAGAATAAAATCCCTTACAGTATCTATGATTTAAGCTGGGATTCCCAATAATACCTTGATTTCAGTACAGACCGAAAACCCGAAGAGAGTGCCTTCTTTTCGGGTTTTCTTATATAATCCTCGGATGGCTTCCATGCCTTTAATCGTGGGTGAGGCAGTGCGTAAACTTCGATAGAATTTATTGCGTCTCTTTACTGGACGATGGTCTTGTTCAATCAAATTATTCAGGTATTTAATGGTACGATGTTCTGTCCCTTGATAAAAGCCGTATTCTTTTAGTTTCTTAAAGGCACTTGTAATAGAGGGGGCTTTATCTGTGACTACAACCTTCGGTTCATCAAACTGCTTCACTAACCGCTTAAGAAAAGCATAGGCTGCTTGTGTGTCCCGTTTTTTACGTAACCAAATATCCAAGGTTAAACCATCTGCATCGGTGGCTCGATACAAATAATGCCATTTTCCTTTAATTTTGATGTACGTTTCATCCATTTTCCATGAATAAAAGGATTTTTTATTTTTCTTTTTCCAAATTTGATAGAGTAGTTTGCCATATTCTTGCACCCAACGATAAATCGTCGTATGAGAAACGTTAATGCCACGATCATATAAGATTTCTTGAACTTCACGATAGCTAAGGTTATAACGAAGATAGTAGCCCACGGCTACAATAATCACATCCTGCTGAAATTGCTTTCCTTTAAAATGATTCATCGTCATTCCTCCTGCTATCTTTTTCTATTATTCTACCTTATTTGATAGTAGATTTAAAACTTTGCAACAGAACCGTTTGAAGAGTCAACAAGTTGCCCAAATCGTTCATGAAATTTGGCAAAGAACGGCAGAAAATCATTCCACTCAACTTATCTTTTCTGATATAGGGACGCCAAAAGGAACGAGGAAAGTAACCGAAGATAATTTATCTGCAGATGACTTCGATTATAAATTTAGTGTCTATTCCGATATACGTCAAAGGCTTGAAAATCTTGGTGTTCCAAGTCATGAGATAGCCTTTATTCACGACTACCCGACAGATAAGCAACGTGCCTCTCTTTTTGATAGAGTTCGCAAAGGAGAAATTAGAGTCCTTTTTGCCTCAACTCAAAAAGGAGGAACAGGTGTAAATATTCAAGATCGTTTAGTAGCTGTTCATCACGTTGATGCACCTTGGAAACCAAGTGATATTGAACAACGAAATGGACGTATTATTCGACAAGGGAATCTTAATCCTATTGTTGAGATTCATCACTACGTAACAACAGGAACGTTTGATACTTTCATGTGGCAAATTCAAGAACAAAAATTGACCTATATCAATCAAATTAGAACCCGTAAAAGTAAGAGTCGTACCGTGGATGACTTAGATGAGCTTGTCCTTAATGCGAGCGAAATTAAGGCAATTGCAACAAAAAATCCATTCATCAGAGAGAAAATGGACTTAGAAAATAAATTGGTTAAACTTTCAATTCTAAGAAACAACTTTTACTCTAGTAAGAATGCGGATAGACTAGAAATTCAACGTTTAGAAAGTAATTTACCTGGAATTGAGCGTTACTATGAAAAAGCCTTAATAGACAGCTCAGTTGCTAGTGAGTTTCATAGTATGGATGCTGATAACTTCAGTTTAAAGCTTGATGGATATTTCTTTACTGACAAAGCTAAAGCAGGAGACTATATTTCGCAGAAAGCCTATCATGCTTCAGAAACGATTACTTTAGGGGAATATGGAGGTTTTGAACTCTTAGTTAAACCAAACGTCAATACTGATATTATGGCTGAACCAACAATTTATCTTGTCGGACAAAATTCATATTCTACCAAAGTTAACCCTTCAAGTGGTTCAGGGACAATGATTCGGATTGATAATTTGCTTAAACGAACAATTGTTAATGCTACTAAAAATCAAGGAGAACAAATCGAAGGGATGAAAGTTCAAATTAAACAGCTAAAAGCAAAAGAAAATCTTATCTTTGAAAAAGAAGAAGAATTTCAGCAAATCACTCATGACTTGTCAGTTATCAATACAAATATTGAATTAGGAAAAACAGCTGAAAAAGCAGAAACTCCGATGATTCCAACCTCAAAACTTCCACAAATTAATATTGACAATGAATTAGAAATGGAATAACTCATACCAATTTTAAAGAGTTATGACATACTAAAAGAAAAATAAACGACAAAGGAGAATTACTTATGGCATATGGAGATTACTGGAAAGCAGTTTCCCCAACAGATTATGATTTGATTCAAGAATGGATAATCAATCATGATGCAGAAGATGGAGTGGATACAGAAGCGATTGATGTCGCATTTCTCTTATTTGGAGATAAATATGGAGAGGATATTAAACTTGTCGAGCATCATGAAGTAGAGGTGCTGAGAGATGGGGAAACAGGCGAGGAATACTACTTAGATGAGTCAAGAAAACCAGTTTATGGCAATTGGGGAGTAGAAACTTTTGAAAGTTATCGTTACTTAGATACCGACTTTACTGATTCAACCATTGAATATATCCCTGTCGCAAATGAATCTATTATCTCAATTGCAAATGACTTAGCCCAAAACTCTTGGCGTTTTGCGTTTGACTTGAAACCCAAAGAAGGTGTTGAAACACTTGAAGAATATCAAGAACAATTAGATGAATGCGGTTACTAGCAACTATAAAATAATAATAAAAAGCCTCGTAAGTCTTTGGCTTACGAGGCTTTTTTTGCTATAATAATGAGGTAGAGTTTATGAACGGTAGCCTGATTGGAGGTGGTGCTTATGGTTTTTTCGTGAGCAGACCTCACAAAACATGAAAGGCAAAAATTTTTTGACTGTATTTCAGGCATTGAGTCTCATGATTGCTTTTGCGACCTTGATGGTTCTTGTTACAAATACGAAGAACAAAAAATGACCGTTCTGCTTAGCGGGCATTGAAGGTCATTTAGATTAAAATGTGTGCTACCGTTCTTAAAACGGCTACATTAGGACTTGTTTCGAGCAAGTCCTTTTTCTTTAGTCTTATTATATCATATATTTGTCTATAATTGAAGATGGAATGTCTTTTTATCTTATTATTTTCTCTAGCATTGTCACTTTTATGTCTGTAAGATAATTGATAAAATATACTTATCAGATAACTGGTAAAGAGATAGGGGAAAAATAATGAAAAATACATTCACAGATACTGAAATAGCCAATGAAGCAATTAAGGGGTATAAAATTGACTTGGGTGATAAAAATGCTATTAAACAACGTATCGCAAAAAAAATAAGACGATTCGTGAATGAGAAATATGGAATAGGTACAAAAATTAACGAGTCAATTATAAATGACATGATATTCTTTACCCAACATTGAATAATTGGCATACACAAAAAAGAGCTCATAACTTAACTGTTATGAGTTTCTTCTGTTTTGTTTTTTAGAGCTGCTCTAAATTATAAATAAAAATAGATTGAATTAGTTTTTTAAAGTGGTATAATATAGTTGAGACTAGATATAGAAAGTGAGGTTGAAAAATGTTATTAGCAGATAATGTTTTTGAAAAAAATACGCAGGTTAATTTTAAAACGAATGATGAATTGTTGAGGGCTGCCAAGCAAATTTTTGCGAAAAAAAATTTGGATATTACTTCAACCTTTAATTTGTTTTTACAAAATGTGGTCGCAAAAGAAGAGCTTCCGTTTGAAACAGAAGCAGAAATTCGTCGTACAGAATTGATTGAACATCTCCAGAAGGATATTCAGCAAAGTATTAGAAATTACGAAATGGGATTAGGTGTTTCAGAGCAAGAAGCGAGGGAACGTTTTGGACTTTGACTATCAAATTGAATATGACCCAACAGTGTTGGACAGGATTTCAGACATTGAAAATTATATTTCCAATGTTCTTTTTTCTCCAGTTGCTGCAAGAAATCGAGTGGAAACTATTTTTGATGATATTGCTCAACTTAAGAAGATGCCAGCATCTTATCCAAGTGCAGACAAAAAAATCGGTGTCCAAATTTCAAAAACCCATGAAACGAAATTTAAATTGATTGTTGGCGGAAAATACCTGGTATTTTTCTTTGTCGATGAAAATATAATTTATATTTCGCATTTGTTGCCTACTGAAACAGATTATATGAGCTTGTTTGAATGAAAAAGACCAGAAGGAATTTTATTTTAGATTTCGTTGCATAGTTTAAAAACTGAAAAAATCTATTTGAAAGAGATAATTTGATAAAAATAATTTCTAAATTTTTTAAGGTTATAAAGGGTAAAAACAACAGTGGCAGCGATTCCGGAAAATGGTGACTGGGAGAATGCTTATGATAAATACGACGGTTTTGGCTTATCTATTGGTATGAATAAATACAAGGCAGAAGCTCAAGAACTTTTAGGGCAATGACAGTCATAAAAAATCTCCTTAAATTTAGGTTACTAGATTTAAGGAGATTTTTTATATTTTTCTTTTTTAGGAAGTATCCAGCAGACACCTTTTATTGAATCTGAAACCACTAAAATCAGATATCGTATTTTCCAGTATGTAAATTTTGGATCGTTTCACCACCTGGTAATGGGGGAAGCCCAAGGCTATCTTCGCGGCTAAAAGCTTCAAATAGTCCAGGAGTTAGTTGAGAGTATTCAATTGTTTGAGGACTAATTTTATGGATAATCGACTCTCCTTTTCCTTCAATAATTTTTTTAGTAAAGTTAGGATCAAGTAGTGTCCCACGAGCTACCGCAATAAGATCAGCATAATTTTCGACAGCATCAGCCGCACTTTCTTCCCCAAAGACCTCGCCAACGATTAAAAGTTTCGTTTCATCATCTAAAATTTGTTTAAATAATTGTGAATAAGACTTTTCATTATTTTTAGGTTTCGAGTTATACCCTGCCCCTAATGAAAGATGGATGTAGTCAAGTTCATATTTAATCACTTCAGAAATGAGGGAGATTGCATCTTTATAATCATATCCAACCTCTTCCCCGTGAAGCTCTTCAGGAGAGATACGGTAACCAACAATAAAGCCTTTAGGAGCATATTCATCAATAATCGTTTTAACTTCTTTAACTACAGCTAAAGGAAATGCCATTCGTTTATCAAGTGATCCGCCCCATTTATCTGTACGAAGATTAGAAAGTTTTGAGAAAAATTGTTGGATTAAATAATGATTTGCGCCATGAATTTCGACACCATCAAACCCAGCGTCAATTGCTCTTTTTGTGGCTTTACCGAAATCGAGAATAATATCGTCAATCTCTGCTAGTGTGAGTTCACGAACAGGATAATCTAAGAAAGCAAACTCAATAGCACTGGGAGCCACCACATCTAATCCATTAACGTGACGTCCTACAGCAGCTCGCCCAGCGTGATGAATTTGAAGGATTGCTTTATTTCCATCTTTTTTTAGAGCCTGTGCGGTTTTTCGAAGCCCTTCAAGATGAGCGTCAGAATAAACCCCTAATTGTTCAGGATATCCTGGGACATAAGCAGGCCGGTTCTGTTGCAAAGTTCCCCATAACTCCTGATTTATTGTAAAATGTAAGAAAACGAGAGTGAGGGTAGACAGATGGATCATTTCAAAGGGAAACAATTTCAAAAAGATGTGATTATTGTCGCTGTTGGTTACTACCTGCGTTACAATCTGAGCTATCGTGAAGTTCAAGAACTACTGTATGATCGTGGAATAAATGTTTGTCACACTACGATTTATCGCTGGGTTCAAGAGTACAGTAAAGTCCTCTATCATCTTTGGAAGAAGAAAAATAGACAGTCCTTCTATTCGTGGAAAATGGATGAAACCTATATCAAAATTAAAGGACGTTGGCATTATCTCTATCGTGCAATTGATTCTGATGGATTAACTTTAGACATTTGGTTACGAAAGAAACGGGATACTCAGGCGGCTTATGCTTTCTTAAAACGGCTCCATAAACAATTTGGACAACCTAGAGTGATTGTAACCGATAAAGCACCATCGATTAGCTCTGCATTCAGAAAGCTACAGATTAACGGTTTATATACCAAGACAGAACATCGGACAGTTAAGTATCTCAATAATTTAATTGAGCAGGACCATCGTCCAATTAAGCGCCGTAATAAATTTTATCGAAGTTTACGAACTGCCTCAACCACGATTAAGGGCATGGAGACTATTCGAGGAATATACAAAAAGAACCGAAGAAACGGAACGCTCTTCGGATTTTCGGTGTCGACTGAAATTAAAGTTCTGATGGGGATCCCAGCATAGTCAAAATGTTAAACTAGGACTTCTATACTCTTTTGGGAAACTTTGCAACAGAACCGTTCGATGTATTCAAAACAAGAGAGTTGCACTTCCTGAATCGAGTGATAAGTTCTGCGATTAATTTCCCGTTGTTTGAGGTACTTGAAAAAGACCTCGGTCACGGCATTATCATAAGGATAGCCAGGTTTGGAATAAGAAGCAAGCAACTGATGGTCATCTAATAGCTTTCTGAAAGAAGCTGATTTAAATTGGCTCCCTTGATCAGAATGAAAAATAATTGGCGCCTTAGGTTTTCTTTTATGCAAAGCTATTTTAAGAGTGTCACAGGCGAGCCTAGCATCAATCTTATCACTTACTTTCCAAGCAATACATTTCCTAGAGTAGAGGTCAAGAATAGCGCAGAGATAAACGTGACGTTTAGAACCGATAGAAATATAAGTAAAGTCGGTTGTCCAAACTTGATTTGGTGACTTCGGATTAAATTCTTGTTTAAGCAGATTATCAGAAGAAAACATAGGAGCTTTCTTTGATTTAAAGCGAGGTTTGATGGTTGACATTTTAGGGAGCGTCATAGACTTGAGAAGTCGTAAAATACGTCCTTCAGAAATATTGGCGCCATAATCACGCAGAAGAATGATTTTAAAAGCTCTTGTTCCGATCCTTTTCTTAGCTTTCATATAAATTTCAAGGAGTAGCTTTCTCAAGTTTTGGTTCTCTATTTCTCGCTTTGAAGGCTTCTTGTTAATGAAATTATAGTAAGTTGACCGGTTGACATGTAAAACACGACAGAGCATAACTGTCGTGTGTTCAAAACGGAGGCGATAGATTGCTTTTAATCTTACTTGGAGTTTTGCATGAATATGGCACTTGCTTTTTTTAAGATAAGATTTTCCTCTTCTAATTGAGCGTTACGCTTTTGTAATTCCTGAATCTGTTTAGCAGTTAACACTGTATTATCTTCAAGTTGAACTTGAGAATACTGCTTAATCCATTTTGCAAGTGCAGAAACCGAGACACCATAATCTTTACAGAGTTCGGATTGAGTTTTACCTGTTTGGTAGAGATTAACGAGAGATTGTTTAAATTCCTCGTCGTAACGTTTAAAGCCTGACATAAAAGTCCTTTCGTTTTTGTGTCTTATGAGACAGATTATAGCACACTAGTTTGTGTCCACTTTTATAGTATAGCTCCACACAAACGGAATATCAAAACCCTGAACTACGCAAACAAAAAAAAGAAACAGAAAAGCACAGCGCTGGATTCGGAGACTTGCTAAAAGGCTGGTTCAAAAAATAAAAACTGGGGATTGGGGACACCCCCAAAAATTAAGTAAATGGATAAGGAAGAAACCTTATCCATTTCTTAAATTCCGTAACATGGGGACATGTTACTATGCTTGCAAAAGGTGAAACCTCGTCCCCCTTGCAAAAGGTCAAAAATAAAAGGATGGTTTAAAAAAATAATCAAAACGGTGAAAGACAACCAAAAAAAGGTGGAAGAACAACGTAACCTTCTAAGTCAGTAGTGAGTGTTTGACTAATGTTGACCAAAGGAAGAAAACAAAGCTTTTTTCTTTCTTAATTGGTTCAAAACAGCCTTAAAAGACACGATACAAAAACTATAAAATGAGAAAACTCTCATAATGCAATCCTATACAAACACTATACGAGCTTGTGGTTGAGCCATTTCAAGTCCTATACAAACACTATAAATGAGAAAAAATCTGACCCCTAGCTAAAACAAGTCGCACTGCGACTTCTATCAACTTTTGATAGCAGTTTCTCTTATGCTCTTATTAAAAAAACACAAAATTAGATTAGAAAACCAAAAAAGCTCTTCAAGAAAGGGAACAGATGGAAATTAAAGTTAGAACACTGACCGATGAGCAAGTGAAAAATCTTGACCAGATTGCTAAAGAAAACAAACTTTCGAGGGATAAAATCATTTCAAAAATCATCGGAGAGTCCCTCGACGGGTTAGAGACTATATAGCGTCTAAATGGCAATATTTGAGCCATAGAAGAACGAAAATAGAAAAAAGGTAAATACCCTTGTCGACAAAGAAACGAGCTTAGAACGCAAATTAGAGGGTCTTAAGAACGAGGTAGAAATTCAAGAAGAAAGTCTTGCGGATAGTGAACCACCCCTACCTCTTAGCGTATGCGTAGGTAGGGGTGGTTCACGTTTAGGAATGTAAATTTGACAAAAAAACGAAGATGTGATAAATTCAAGATAGCGAATTTGAAGAAGTCGCTATTGAACACAAAATCAAAACCACAGGACTGCAATCCTGTGGTTTTTTTAATCAGTTGCGAACCTGATGTCAGGTTGAATGGCGCTAATCGTCATTATCTTTCTCTTTCAACCAACGAGAAAATAGCTTGAGTGCTATTCCAACTAAGATTGGAGCAATGACGTATTTGAAGAAGTCTAGGAACACAAAATCACCTCCTCTCCTAGGCGAGATTTGGGTTAAGCGCCAAAACATATTGTATCACAAGTCAAAGTATCCGCAAAGGCTCTGCCTGCGCCAGTTCTTTTAGCAGTAATGTCAGCTATTTTTATCGAGAAGTACAAGCGGAGCGACAAAAGCAATTTGAACACTCTCGGCACTAAAGTACCGAGTTTTTTAACTGGTTTTAAAAGCTCATATTTTGCGTTTTAAACGATTTTAGAATAATTTGCGGCAAATTCTAAATCCGCGGGCGTAAATCTTTAATACGAGCAAAATATGAGCTCGTGTCGTGAGCCTTGGCGAACTTTTCCTTTTTGGCAACCTCGAAGAGTGGGGGAATTTTTGCGAATGCAAAAAGGGGGCAAAGCCCCTTAAAATGCTTTTGGGAAAAATCGAAGATTTTTGTCATTTTAAACCTCTTTTTTCGAGGGCAAAGAATTTTAGAAAAAAGAGATTAAATCAGAGGGGTCTCTTTTATAATTCTTTTAAACCTCTTTTAGGAAGCTGGAAAACGTTGGTACATCTGGCGTGGAACAATGTTTACATGACCCTCTTTGATACTCTACATGACCCTCTTTGATACTCTACATGACCCTCTTTGATACTTTATTCTTTATAAGCCCTGTTTGATACACCTCATAAATCGCTTTAAATAAGCTTTTAAATGTTTATAAGCCTCGTTTGATACCGTCTATAAGCCTTGTTTGATACTTGATTTTATTTCTATATTTTAGTATTATTTTTATAAGCCCTAAGACTTATAAAGGAGTTGAGAAATATGCACGAAATAGTTCAATATCATAATGATTTTAATACTGTCCCTCTTAGAGGGTTCAATGAACGTGAAAAACGAATTGTAATGGCTCTCCTTCATGAAGTCAAAGGAAAGGACACTCAAGTTGTACAACTCGACTTTAATACTTTGCGTGGACTTGTTGGATGGGACGAAAAAAATGGAAAAAGGAATTCATCTGAATTTGTTAAGTATCTTGAAACACTATCTGAAAAAATCATGACACTTCGAGGAACTCTAAGAAGTGAGAGCGGACTAAAAGTCGTTAAATTTAGTCTATTTCCAACATTTATTATTGACGGCGAGGACACACAAACTCTGAAAGTTTCTATAAATCCTGAATTCAAGTATCTTACAAATATTTTTGATATGTTTACTGCCTTTGAGTTAGAAGACTATAACAAAATGAGTACAAGCTATGGACAAGAACTCTATCGATTAATCAAACAATTTAGAACAACTGGCTTTTATCGAGTGAAAGTAGAAGATTTGAGGCACTTACTTTCTGTTCCAAAAAGCTACACCAATGCGGATATGGATAGAAAAGTCTTTTCTAAAACCACTATCATTGACCTTACAAATGCTTTCCCTAACTTTAAAATCAAGCAAGAGCGAGGCACAGGTCGAGGACGTCCAATCATTGGTTATACCGGTTCTGTTGCAAAGTTTCCCAAAAGAGTATAGAAGTCCTAGTTTAACATTTTGACTATGCTGGGATCCCCATCAGAACTTTAATTTCAGTCGACACCGAAAATCCGAAGAGCGTTCCGTTTCTTCGGTTCTTTTTGTATATTCCTCGAATAGTCTCCATGCCCTTAATCGTGGTTGAGGCAGTTCGTAAACTTCGATAAAATTTATTACGGCGCTTAATTGGACGATGGTCCTGCTCAATTAAATTATTGAGATACTTAACTGTCCGATGTTCTGTCTTGGTATATAAACCGTTAATCTGTAGCTTTCTGAATGCAGAGCTAATCGATGGTGCTTTATCGGTTACAATCACTCTAGGTTGTCCAAATTGTTTATGGAGCCGTTTTAAGAAAGCATAAGCCGCCTGAGTATCCCGTTTCTTTCGTAACCAAATGTCTAAAGTTAATCCATCAGAATCAATTGCACGATAGAGATAATGCCAACGTCCTTTAATTTTGATATAGGTTTCATCCATTTTCCACGAATAGAAGGACTGTCTATTTTTCTTCTTCCAAAGATGATAGAGGACTTTACTGTACTCTTGAACCCAGCGATAAATCGTAGTGTGACAAACATTTATTCCACGATCATACAGTAGTTCTTGAACTTCACGATAGCTCAGATTGTAACGCAGGTAGTAACCAACAGCGACAATAATCACATCTTTTTGAAATTGTTTCCCTTTGAAATGATCCATCTGTCTACCCTCACTCTCGTTTTCTTACATTTTACAATAAATCAGGAGTTATGGGGAACTTTGCAACAGAACCTTATTTTCTTTGTTCCCACGAATCAATTTTTCGTGTAATCCAACCTACATTCCAATCGCTGCGAGCGCTTGCTCTGCATATATTGATGCAACACTTGCCTTTGAAGAATTGTTGAAATCATCTATGGACACTTCAGCTATTCCATCTGATATTTCTGTCAGTGCCTTTTTCATGGCTTCGTTATCTTTTTTGAGCTTTTCAACTTCTCTTTCGGCAGCTAATTTTTCTTGATGAAGCTGCACAAATTCTGAAGCAGTGACTAGCTGCATTTTTTCGTCTCTAATTTTCTGAATCGAATCTGACTTATAAGCTTTAAGATAATTCTCTAAACAATCTTTTACAGTTCCTTCTGCCATAAATAATCCCTCTTTATTTTCTACTGCACTCCAAGCATTGGGTCACATGACCTCTTGTTTCTGTGATCTCACTCTCTTTTTTACCCTTCTGACAATATTGACAAATGTTTTGATAGCTTGGTAACTGATGAATTTGACCGCATTCCTTACACGTTTTATCCCCTTTCATTGATTGCCTCCAATTGTATTCTAAAAACCGCATTAACGGAAAAACCCTATCCTCATTTAAAGAGAATAGAGTGCTTATCATCAGCAAGAACTGCTTCGCTAATTTAGATCCCCATATCTCCCGTATGATATCAATGCCACTTATTTTAAATTTGACATTAGGATAAATTAAATTTGTTTTGAATAGCACTGACAGGAGTCGAACCTGCGATAAACTATATACGGGATGTTTATAGAATATCATTACCAATAATCAGTGCTGCCTTTAGCAATTGCTAACTTCTAGGGAAGCCCTAGAAATGCCTATCAGAGGAGTTGAACCTCTTTGTGATCCGTTGTTCCCAAGTGAACGTGACAGGTGTTTAAGCCATGTTTAAGTAAATTATAAAGTAAGGGGTATGGTTTAATGGATAAAAATGTTATAATGAGGGTTGGTATTATAAGAGAAATAGTACTCTAATTTTAGCTTTTATCATCTAAAAATAGGCTATTTTTATCCATTACTCTTGATTTCTTGTTTAAACAAGAGTTGAGAGTTTTTTTGTGAATTCCAAATATTATGGATTTCGCTTTTTAAAGGTACCATAAAGCTTGATAGGGAAAGTGTTGTTCGGGTTTTTTTAAATGCTTAGTAACAAGAAGTTTTCTTTTTCCCCTGTGAATATATAATACGACTTTAAGTCGTGTTTGTCAAGCGGTAATTCGAAAATTTGAGGTAAAAAATGAATTTTTCAACTAGACTAAGAGAATTAAGGAAAAAAAAGGGGTTAACTCAATCTGAACTAGCAAAAAAATTAAATGTTACATATCGGGCAATCCAGAAGTACGAATCTGGTGAGGGCAAGCCTAGAAATACAAACCTTGTTGCCTTAGCGAAAATCTTTGACGTAAGTGTCAGTTATCTTTTAGGTGAAACAAATGTTAATCCAAAATTTTCCATTGCTGAAGTAATGGAAGAATTAAATGAGCAACGTCAAGAAAAAACTTATAAGTTTGCCAAAAAACAACTTACCGAACAAAACGAAGAAAATAAAATTGTTCAATTAAGTAATTCATTGATTCCCTATGAAGTCGAGGAAGAACAAGCCTTGTCGGCAGGTATGGGGGAAGCCTATACAGACGAAGTTAGTAAGGAAATCGTCTATTGGAACAAACAAGTGAAGCATGATCGTTCAGTCGTTATTAGGGGCAATTCAATGGAACCTGATTATCACTATGGAGATGTTGCCCTGATCTGTTATCAAGATTCAGTGGACGTCCCTGGTGGGATATATGCGGTAGATGACATCGAGAGAGGTTTGGCTTACATCAAATCTGTTTTTGTCGAAGACAAATACATTCGATTAGTTTCTTTGAACGACTCAGAAGACATCGAAGGCAATAGATTATTCCCTGATATTCTTTTGCCAAGAAATGAAAACACAAGGATAATTGGAAAAGTTGTAGAAGCTTTTACGCCAATTAAAAAAGAGTATTAAAAAAGTGAAAATCAACAAATCTTTTAAGCGTTGATTTTCACTTTTTTATTCTTGTTATTCATTATGTTTTTAAACCCTTTGAAGGATTAGCAGACCAACAACGATGAGAGTTATCTTAGAGCTCTTCTTCTAACTTTTCTTTATCAGATTTTTTTGTAGTTGGTTTCCATATTTTTTCTTCAGGTAACATATTGCTAGTAATATCTCTATACGCTTCTTTAATTCCACTTTTTACAGCCCATTTGATAACAAAGTATAAAGTAACAAAAAATATAAAACCACTTCCACCGCTAAGACCTAAATTTTCCCACATGATATCTCCTCTTTCAAATTCAATTTATAATTAAATACTAGCCTTCAATTTTTTTTGAGCTTCAAGCTTAATTTCCTCAAGATAAGCTAATTCTTCTTGACTTGTTTTATTCTCATAATCAGGTTCAGACCAATCAAAGCCTTTGCTATCTTGCTCAGCTCCATCTTTTTGTCCTAAAAAATCTTGGTGTGTCTGATTATTCCAGTATTCAGAAAACATATTTTTCATCGAACCGAAAAGGTAATTCTCAAAATTTGTGATATTTTTTTCTTTCGTTCTAATCACGTTAAAATAGCGTCTCAGCGTGTTTAGTAACTTTTCTTGTAATTCTGGTTCTTCAAGGACGAAGTAAACACCAACAGCCTCATTTTCCTTGCATACAGCATTCTTAGCATTCAGAATTATCCCAATTGTTTTTCTAAGTTGCTGAGGCGAGTTACACCACATTTGAAGTAAGTTGATAGCTTCTTCGCTAAGAAATAAATCGTGAGTTCCTTCTTTGAGGAACTTTTTAGAATTTTTAACCAAGTCTTGATTTTGGGCTTTAATTTGAGCAGCTGAAAAATTAGAAAAAGAAAAATCTAGTTCTTGAGTATCTTTAATATTATCTAAAGAGGTATCTAAAGAGTCTTTATATAGATTTAGTGCAGAATTTGCACCTCCGCTTGTACCAAGGGGTTGAGGGGGTTCTTCAACGTAACTATACGGAAGTGCAGAATTTGCACTTCCGCTTGTACCAAGGGTTTGAACGAAGTTCTGCGGAAGTGCAGAATTTGCACTTCCGCTTGTACCAAGGGTTTGAGGGCTTTTTTTATCATAATCGCCTCGCAAATATACATCAGTAGCACTAACTTCTAATTCAGCTAAGTAAAGTCGGTTCGGCTCATTTTTCCCACTTTTCGGATTAAAACCCATTTTCTTTTGGAGTAAGAGATTTGCACTTTCTAATTCTTTTTTGATGTTAATTACTGTACGAGGAGAAACATCTAACAGATCAGCCAGTTCTTGGTTCGTAAAAATGAAATAGACATTACCAGATTCATCGATCCAATTATTCTTGAGAGAATATTCTTCACGATCCATAAGAACCATGTATGCTGCTTTCGCACTGAGAGATAAATTTTTCTTGTATTTTTTACTGTAATATAGTACTTTAGGAAATTGAAAAAAAAGTTCTTTATATCGATTGTCAGCTTTTCTAAAATTAAAAGTAGTCAAAATAACAATTCCTTTCTGTGATGTTTCTCGTTAGCAATAGCATAACAAAAAAAACATCAAATTTCAAATAGTTTTTTAAGGTATAGAAATATAGATATTAGTAAATTAGTAATTATCTCTATTTCTATATTTAAAAAAATACTAATTTACTAATATCTATAAAACGACGAGCAGAAATACTTTAGGCAATGCATTTATACAAGTAATATCTATATATAGATAAATAGATATTAGTGAATATAGTAATATCAATATTTAGAAATATAGATATTTACTAATCTGCCAAAGACAACTATTTTGTTTAAAAACAGTAGTGTGGGGAGGTTAGATAGGAATATGGATAAAATACTAATATGTAAATATAGATATTTCTATATTTACATATTAGTATAGTTGTGTTATAATATAAATAACAAGGAGGCAAGCATGGAAGAATTAAATCAGGCAAAACAATTGCTAAAAGAACGCAAGAAAGCTGTCACTATTATTATTGGTAATCAAAAAGGAGGAGTTGGTAAAACAACAAATACTTACTTAATTGCTTATACACTTTCGAAGTTAGGGATTAAAACATTAGTGTGTGATCTTGATCCTCAATCAAACTCTACTAAAGCACTAATGCTTACAAAATCTCAGAATAGTAATGAAATAATGACTATTGATAAGACTTTGATGTGGGGAGTCCAACAACGTAACTTAAAAGATTTACCAGTGCCAATTATTGAAAACCTTGATTTATTACCAAGTTATATTGATTTTGAAGACTTTGCAAAGTATTTATATAAAAATACTAGTACAGAATATGAAGAAACTCATTTATTAGAGCCATTGTTTGAGCCGCTAAAAGAAGATTATGACATAATACTAATTGACGTTCCACCTTTAAGTATTGAGGTAACAAGCAATGCTGTTATGTTTAGTGATTATGTTCTTATCTCATTGCAAACTCAGGATGATAGCATGACAGGAGCAGTTGAATATATTAAAACATTAGTTAAGCTGAAGATGAAATATGACCTTGGTATAGAGGTGCTTGGTGCCTTGCCGATGCTATCAAATAGTAGAGGTTCAGTGGATAAACTAATTATTGAGTCAGCAAAAGAAGAGTGGGGGGAAGATCTTGTTTTTGAAACTGTAATTCCTCAAATGGAACGGATAAAGCGATTTAGTATAAATGGTATAACTGATGAAGACCGTTTTGACCGAAAAGTTCTTGAAATGTATGAAAAAGTTGTTTCAGAAATGCTATCTAAGCTTATAGAATTTGAAGAATAGAAGAGAGGAAATTTAATATGGTAAGAAAAGGATTATTAGAACGCAAAGTTGAAGGAGCAATATCTCCAAATCAAAAGTTTGAAAGTGAGGCAAATATCAATATTGTAAAACCAGAAAAAAAACAGAAAAACCAATTTAAAAATCAAAAAGTTACTCTCAAAATTTCAGATGATATTAAAACAAGTTTGGAAGCAATAAAAGTATTGCAAAAATTGAAATTTGATTATGAAGCAATTCAGTTTTTGATTGATGATTTCACTCAAAACCTGAGTGCAGATGAAAAACGCAGGTACTCTGTTTTAAAAGATAATCTCTAAGAGTGGTATAAAAACATTATTTGAAAATAGAAATATAGATATTAGTATATTGGCGAATATCTATATTTCTATATTTTTTTTAAAACAAAGAGTATTGAAGTATGAGTCAAATGCTCAATAAATAATAAGGAATCTCTGAATATGTTAACTGAAAAAGAATTAGAAGAAAAAATTGGAAATTTGATACACTATGTGGGGAACAGAGAGCTAGGAGGAGATGACTCAAGTGAAGAATTAACAAGTATTATATCTGGAGCAAAGAAAGAATTACAAGTCAGATTAGGAATGATAGAACCAGGATCAATTCTTTGTAAGTTTATAAAAAACCCACCACGGAATCCTAAAGAAAAACCTACTGATTATAGAGGGCTTTTATATTACCATGAAAAAAATTTGCAAAAGTTAATTGAAGAGCATTCTGAGCCAGAATATGAAGATATTTTTGGTAGAATGAAACCGGCTAAAATTGCAACCAAAGAGGATATTATTAGCAATTACAATGATACATTAAAAAGATTTAGTGAGGTTTATAACAATTATAAAGATGGTAAACAAATCAAATACGGAAATTTTTCATCTTTTACTTGTGAACCGACTAAAATAGACGTGAATTCTTTTAAATCACACCATGTTTGTGAACGGGTTATTGTGATGCGTGCAAGTGCAAACAATATTTATCCTCATAACGCATTAGGACAACTTGAATATGAAGTATTTGATATTGTGTTAGAAGAAAATATTATAGAATGCATCACATTTGATGAGTGGATGATTAAATATCCGAAATATAGTTTAGCATTTAAAGAGTATGAAGAAAGTATAACTCAGGTAAAAATCATCAAATCAACAAGTGATAAAAAAGTTTATAATGATGAAGAATTGGAAATTATAAACATTATGGATAAAATAAGTTCTGAAATAGATAAAGATCGAAACCAAAGTTAAAGTCAAGATAAAGGTATGACCTTAAAGACACCTTTGTCTTGACAAGGTGGTAATATTCTATGGATAAGAATTCAAGTATAAAAAGACTAATTGTTTTGTAACTAGTCTTTTTATGTATTTATAAGTTATTTTATTCTCATAGTTGAGCGATTTGTATATACAAAGAGAACAAGGAGTAAAGTAGAACTGAACGAATCGTTTCATAAATCGGGTTCTACTTTTTTAAGAAATATTCATAATTTGTTCAATGGAGATGAGGTAAATTTTATCTGTTGATTTTATTCTCACTTGATTATTGATAAATTCAGAAACAAAACCAAAGACTTCAGTTATTTTATTTTTAGAATGATATTTAACTTTGATTTGTACCTGATTAGAAAAAGACTGGTTAAGAAGATGGAGCACTACATGAGGTGATAAAGTTTGAATGACTTTATCATTTTTTTGTTCCTTTTCAAAAGTATTTTGAGCCTCCGTAAGTTCTCCAGTCGCAAATGCGCCCCATTTCATCATCCCTCGGTCGTGATAAGTCCGAATGACCTCATAAGGGCTATATGAACGGTCAACTGACATCTGTTTCCTCCTTGTTTTGGCTTGCTGCGTGACCTCCGATAAGCTTGTTCCGATGGATCACACGTGATCCTGCAGATAAACTACTTGCCTTTTGGATGGAGAGAAAATCGAACTTTTCTCTAATCTCATCGATGGCTTTTTGAAGGGCTTCTTGCTTTTCATTGGATTGATTTTCTTCAACACTTTCAAATAGTGAAAGTTGTTTGACCGAACTATCAGAGAGCTGATTCCCATAGATAGTTTATGGTTCTGTTGCGAAGTTTCCAAGTTTTCTAGATTTATTATAAAATGGAAGGGAAAAGAGAGCGAGGGGTTCCAAATGAATCATTTTAAGGGCAAACAATTCCAAAAAGATGTGATTATTGTCGCAGTAGGTTACTACCTCCGTTACAATCTGAGCTATCGTGAAGTTCAGGAATTGCTTTATGACCGTGGAATAAATGTTTGTCACACTACGATTTATCGTTGGGTTCAAGAATACAGTAAAGTGCTCTATCATCTCTGGAAAAAGAAAAATAGACAGTCCTTCTATTCGTGGAAAATGGATGAAACCTATATTAAAATCAAAGGTCGTTGGCATTATCTCTATCGAGCAATTGATGCGGACGGTTTAACCTTAGATATCTGGTTACGAAAGAAACGAGACACGCAGGCGGCGTATGCTTTCTTAAAAAGGCTCCATAAACAGTTTGGACAACCTAGAGTCATCGTAACTGATAAAGCACCCTCTATTGGCTCTGCATTTAGAAAGTTACAGAGAAATGGGTTATACACCAAAACAGAGCATCGAACCGTGAAATATCTCAATAACTTAATTGAGCAAGATCATAGACCAGTCAAACGTCGCAATAAATTTTATCGAAGTCTCCGGACTGCCTCAACCACGATTAAGGGCATGGAGACCATTCGAGGAATATACAAAAAGAACCGAAGAAATGGAACGCTCTTCGGCTTTTCGGTCTCTACTGAAATAAAAATTTTAATGGGAATAACAGCTTAAGAGGAACACGGGGCAGAAACGTTATTTTAAAATTTCAAACTTTGCAACAGAACCGGCAGTTCTAACAAATCCAAAATCAGCGGCTGCCTGCAAAAGTTCACTATATTGTCTATCAGTTAATCCAAAATTTCTTTGTTTAGATTTTTCAACTGATCTAATTGGATTAATTAGAACTGGTTTGATACTTCTTGCTTCACTAATTTCGAGTTCAGTATCAGTATTACTTTCACCTGCAAGAGGTCTTGTTTCCCAATTTGATGTAACCAGATTTAATTCTTGACCATTGTCCACCTTTGGATTTGCAGGTAGTCCTGGTTCAATAGTATTGAGGTCAGTATCACTATCAGTATTACCTCCTCGCATAAAATCAAGAAATGAATTTGCTTGTTCGTTATTAGCCATTTAATGACTCCTTTGTGTAAGATTTTTGTCGATTAGACAAGGAAGCCTGTATTCTTCCAAAGCAGACAGAGGGATTCCAACCCACATTCAAGCTATCTTACACAGTGGTGAGACAGAGTGGTGTTACTCCACATTACAGGAAGTCTCACCAGTGAGCTTGAGCTTTATGCTTTTAAGCGATGTCCACATCTCTAAACAATTGTTTAGATAAGTAGTTTATTGACATACTTAGGTCAAGGTCTTTATCATCCTTCTTTTTTAGAAATGTACAGAAGAAACTGCTTTTCTTGTTGCTATTTTCTGTTGTAATCCAATTCTGAAGTAACTCAAATAGTTTTGTCTACTGTTATATTTGTTATCTATCAATTGTTCTTTAACCAACTCAGCAAATGCAATTGATGCTTGTTCTGGGTCAGAGTAATCTAAATCAAATCCAACTCGTGTGGTAAACAAGAAGTCCATTAAGTCGGTTTTGACATCCTCAGAAAATTTTGTTTTCAAAAGAGATTCAATCAAATCTTTTTCAAATGGAAAGCATTCAAGATAATCCATTTTTGCTTTTTCAAGTTTATTTTGAAATTCTGAAATTTCTTTATTATTTTCTTCTTCTTCTTCACCATTTATTAGTAAACCTTTATTAATAGATTTAATACCTGTTGATTTTGTGCTGTCCGTTTTATGCTGTTCAAAATCAACACCCATAGAAATCCCATGGTTATCAGTGTGTTGATTTTCAACACCCTGATTAACACTGGGTTTAGGGTCACTTGATTTTTGTGCATTTTCTATCAATTTTTTATTTCGATAGTATGAAGCAGGCTTTCTATTCGTTCCAGAACGATAAGCAATATCCCAACCAGTTGTTAAGTACTCCTCATTTAATTCTTGAATAGTTTCTTCTGAAAATCCTTCATGACTAAAAAGATACTCAAATTGTTGTTTAGGTTTTTTTCCTTTGGAATATGCGATAATGAAATTTTGGTCAAGAAGTTCATTCCAAATTCTTTCAACTGAGGTTTTTTTATTTTTTTCAAAGCATGTATAAAGATTTGTTTTATGAAAAATATAATTATCTGGCATACTTTCCATATAACTTAGTAACCCTCTAGCTTCTAAACTTAAATCGTTTCTTTGCAAAAATTCTCTATTTAAACTTTCATAGCCTTTTTGTTTTTTAAATTTCTTAACTGCCATAATATGTTTCCATTTTCTAACTTAAACGTATCCGCCAAGATACGATAAGAATTAAGTTTTAAAGCGAAATCGAGGATTCGAGCCTCTATCGTCCTTATTGACTTAAGTCAATACAGAATTTCGCAAATGCAAGTACTGTTGGCGCAGACCCGCAAGGCTATTATGGCAGATAGCGATATGAGCTAATGCTCAATGATTTATGCAGGAATCGAACCTGCGAAATTAAGTAATAATTACTATCTAGCACCAATTAAATCAGTATATTGTATATTTATATAACTAGAGTGCATATAAATGCAAAAAACCATCACTCAAATCTAATTGAGTGATGGTTTATAAGTTCCATTATTTATTGTTATTTAGTAATATTTGCTCTTCTGCTTCTGCCAATTCTAATGTAAAAAGAATTACAGTTTTTCGGAAAGATGTTACTTAAAACATATAGGAGTTCTGTGTCACACCTTTCCGAAAGGTTTCATAAACCTTGCTATTATAAGGTTTTTGTAACACATTGCTCTCCTGCTTTTTGTTTTCATCATCTTTCTAAAAAATTTTTTCAGAAGTTTTTTCTTTTTCTTACTAAAATAAATTAATAGATATTATTATAAATCAAATCACTCACAAAAAAGAGAGATTCCTATTAAGAATCTCCCTTTTACATCATTTGACTTGACTTTTTATGCATATTTATTTATAATATCATTAAGTAAGTCGATTGAACGGAATGTGTTCTTAATCGGCAGGTCTGATTAAGCTGTAACTTTATCAGGCCTTTTTTAGTTGCCTTAATTATAGCATAAACTATTCTTGCGTGCAAGGATTTTTTTGTTATGCTCTGTTAGGCTGATTAATCAGCTTTTGGAGGGTATTTGACTTCCATTGTTTTTCTGTCAAAGAATGCTAAGACCTCCTGTTTAACTTCAAATTTGTGCCAGGTATCTCCATTTTTCCAATACAAAAATCCATCCTTTGAGGTCACTACGGCAACAATCTTAACCCTTTGTGGCCCACTTTTGGTTTCAACAGCCGCCTCGTCGCCTTTACGTAGTCTAATTGGTTGTAGGTGGTCTGGTACCTTCCAATAGCGTTTATGTTTGTCAGTTCCGTTAATATGGACGGCTTGAATGATTTTCATGGTTACTCCCCTGTCATTTAATTACGTTAATCTGATTATATCAAAAATTACACGTTAAATAAATTTTAGATAGTTTGTGAAGTTTATAACTTTCTTAATGCATCTTTAGCTTCAGCACTAACAATATGGGTATATAACTCAGTTGGTTTGGTTGAAGAATGTCCTAATTGGTTGCTGACAAGGACTTGGGAGTGACTGACATTATAAAGTCTTGTTGCGAATGTATGCCTTAGTGTATGAGGTGTCACTCGTACTTTATAAGCTGCTGAATACTTTGCGACTAGCTTATTTATCGAAGCATTTGATATTTTTCTTATTTTTTGGTTGTAATCTGTGATGAATAAGGCTTGAACTTCAGTATCTATGCTACTTCTTGCCTCAAAATAATCAGTTATATATCTGTGTGAAAAGTGGGCAATTGGAACAACATCTTTTTTTCCTTCTTTTCGCATCACACTCACTTTCCCTGTTTCAAGGTTTAAATCATTGAGATTGATCCCTACAAGTTCCGCACAACGTAATCCAGAAGATAAAAAGAGGCTTAGTATGGCTAAATCTCTTTTTTTATTTTTTTTGAAACTTGTTTTCGCACGATTACTGACAGACTTTTCATAGTCTTGCTCAACAAATTCTAAAAAGGCTTTGGTTTCATCTCCTAGGAATAGTTTACCTTCTAGTTGAGCAGCACGGTAATGCAAGGTTTCGCTCTTTTTTCGGATATGAATTAAGCGGCTGACATTTCTTGTCATGTATGTATTTCCGTGAATATCTTCAGTTTGTTCACACAAGTAGTTATATAGGCTCTTAATCGCTGCAATGGTTCGATTTAGTGCTGATGTATGTGTATTAGAACCACATTTTGATTCTAAACGGAGCCGTTCGTGAAGTACAAAAGCTTCTAGCTCACGTTTCGTTACGTTTTCCATTTCTTTCAAAGTAATTTCTTTGATGTTAGCATGGCTCGTTATATTATTTTCATTCATCCATTTCAAGTATTTTCTAAATTCTAAGCAGTAAGAGTAAATCGAGGCAATACTCAGTGGTACAGTGTCCTTAGACTGGATAAACTCATTGACGTAGTAGGGAAACTCAAGCATAAGTTTATTTACATTATAACGATAACCATGGTTTTCTGACATCTCTTTTTATTGTTCCTCAACATTTTCTATTCAAATTAGAATATATTGTAGTCAAATATTAAAGTATTGTCAATTTTTATTATAAATCAAAATTTTATGATAAGGGGTCTGTTTAGGCTGATTTAACAGAATCTGGAATATCCGTAAACGGTTATTTCATCCGATTGAAACGATAGATATCTTTCCGAAAAAGTTTGATTTTTCTCATACTAATTTAAATATTTTTTTCGATGCAATACTGACCCTAATACTAACCTTAATACCGACCCTAATACTAACCCTAATACCGACCCTAATACTGACTCTAATACTGACCTTAATACTAACCTCGATACCGACCCTAATACTGACCTCAATACTGACCCTAATACTGACCCTAATACTGACCTCAATACTGACCCTAATACTAACCCTAATACTAACCCTAATACCGACCCTAATACCGACCCTAATACTAACCCTAATACCGACCCTAATACTAACCTCGATACCGACCCTAATACTGACCTTAATACTGACTCTAATACCAGCCCTATTATTTAAACAATGACTTCACTTATATAAGAAAAAAGCTTAATACACCCCTCCAATAGTCCCTGGTTTTTTTTATAAAATTTGATATACTTGGTACATAAAAAATATGCTTGGAGGATAAATTAGTGACAAAAGCAATACTTATATCTGGTACTGAAAACACAGGAAAAACAACAGCAATTAATAATCTTTATGATTACTATACGTCAAAAGAGGGACGAAAAGCAAAGGTTTTATTTAAATTAACTGAGCGTACTGAGATATCTACAATTTTAGAATATGAAGTAAACAATGAAAAAAAATTAGTTGTTTTAATATCAATTGGAGATTCAAAAGATGACATCATAAATCAAAAAAATAATATAGTGGATGAATTAAAAAAACTATCAAAAGGAACAAAAGATGTAGATTATTGGATATTTACAAGTAGGACAAAAGGAAAAAATCGTTCAAGCGCAATATCAATAGCAGCTGACTTAGACCATGAATATACAGAATATCCAACTTTAAATGCTTATTACAATAAACCATCTTCTCCGTATACAAAATACAGCATATCTAAAATTAATTTAATAAATAGCTTATTTATTGATAACATCATTTCATCTGAGAAGTTATAATAAAACTCTACTTCCTAAAAATTCACAATTTTAAAATGGAAAAACACATCATATAGATGTGTTTTTCCATTTTAATTAATGATATTATAGATTTACTCTCTTAAAAATTAGAAAGGCAAAAAAGACTGCCCAAATGGGCAATCTTTTTAAATATTCATAAATATAATGAATCAAAAATCATATTGTACAGTAAAGTGTACTTCAGTATCTCGTATGAAAAATATGTAGGACTTTATTTTCTATGTCCATTTTAGAAGTGGCTTTACATAAAGGCTTACAGGACTTTTCATATTTTGAGATTATCGAAAAACTCAATGCCTAAAATACAAACAAAAGATTTTCAAAGTTTAATTGTAATCAATTTTGTATTGTTTTAAATTACTAAGTCTTAACAGACTACTAAATGGTTCTGTTCCAGTCAAAACAATTGCTCCATTATCTTTAATGATTCGCTTGTATTGTTTCCATAATTTATCAAAAGGAATGATCACATCCCAGGCACATTGAGTTGTACCATAAGGTAGGCCACAGAGAATCATATCAATTGATTTAGAAGGGATTCGTTTCATCCCCTCTAAACAATCTTCATTATATATTTTATTAATTTCCATATATCTCCTTAAATAAGATGTCTAGTATCTGTCGTAACTTATTCTTTTCTATTTGCTACTTCTTGAAATATTTTTTGAACAGCTTCAGCTAAATTTTCATCATAATCAACTGCCCAAATTTCTTCAATAAATGATGAACCACCATCTTTACTCTTTAACTTTAGAACAAAATAATCTCCCACCTCCGCTTCAGCTAAATTCACGTGTCCTTTAGTAGGCATATAAAAATCAATTTTTCCTCTAAAAGTTGAAAACTTTGCTTGTCCGAAGTATCCAGATTCTAAAGTGAAAAAGGTGGTAATTGCCATGTGACGTCCCCATTCTTTAAAATCCAAGCGTCCTAAACAAAAGATATTTTCCTGGATACTTGGATATTCCCAATACGGGAAACCAATTTCTTGCGTTTGTCTTAATGTTAATGCACGTCGAGAATTAAGAAAGTCCATCATGGATTCCTCTTTGGAATTATAATAATCTTTCTCATAAAAATGCTCTTTCAATCGACGAGTTTCAATTTCTTGCTCCAACATATCAAAGGGTTCTTTTTTATCTTCTGGCATGTGTTTGGTTCTCCTGTTCTTGTGATTCTTTCATTTCTTGATGATGTTCTTGGAAATTTTCAAGTTGGTCATATATTTCCAATTCATCAGTAATTTCTTTGTAAGCAACCTCTAATGTCCGTCGCTCTTGTTGTAATTGTTTGAGTTGTTCCAGAAGTTTTGGATTATCTTGATTGAATTTAACAGCTTCTGTTTGTGCAATTATCTTATTGTCCAATCGCTCAAGAGATAACTCTACATTTTCCATATTTGAAATGAATTCCTCTCCAAGATGTTTGAACGATTCCTGTCCGCTAATCCCGTGCTTGCTTAACAAGTTTTGAGCTTCAAAAAGATCATGAACATAATTTAAACCGTAGTTTTTCCTTTTAGGTAGGCGATCGTTTTCTTTTGAAAGTTGACCGATAATTTCTTTTCCTAAAATAATAGATGAGTAGTTTTGATTTTTATCATCTAAAAATTTGAACTTTGAAAAATTGTTGAGGTAAAGTTCTATATTTTCGCCATTTTTATCAAAATGTGAAGTAGCAATTTTTACTGTACCTTTACGATGTCCTGCTTCTACAAAAATTCTAATACCATCAGGGGTCTCAGATTCAATTTGCCAAGGTTCAATAGTTAATCGAATATCTGTGTTTTGTTTGTACCAGTTCTGCTGCTTTTGATATTCCGCATAAATTTCAGACTTACCAAAAACAATCGAATGATTCTGTGCGTTTTTTTCACAGCGTTTCACTATTTCTTCTTGTGAGAAAATCCTTTTTTCTGGGTGGTTTTCCATCCTTTTTTTATCCGCTTTTGAGATTAAGCTGCTATCTCGAATCGGACGTTCTTGTTCAAAATCAGTTAACCGATAAGTCGTGTACTTACCAGATGTATCAACTTCAATGTTAAGTAATTTTGCTTTTTGAAGAAAATCAGAGAGACTTAGAGAATGCTTTAAAAGAAACTTTAAACGTTGTTTGAGTTCAGGGCGAATTGGATTTTCTGACAGGTATTTTTGATAGTTACGGTGATAGTTTTGGTAGGGTCTAGTATTTTCTAAAATCGCACCATGTTTTTCAGCAATCTTATCAGAGAGTTCACGTGCTAACTGAAGTGTGTCTTTTTGCCATCTATAATTTCTAAAATCAGTGCTTGAAGTCGCGTTAAAAATGATATGGTTGTGAATGTGGTCTTTATCAATGTGAGTCCCAATAATGTATTCATGGCTACCGCCAGTAAGCTCCTCTATCCATTCACGACCAATCTGATGAATTTCTTCTGCAGATAAACCATCCTCCGGACGAAATGATTGAACTAAGTGATGAGCTAAAACTTGTTTGTTTTGTCGTCCAATCATTTTTCGAGCCAATATTCTGGTATAGTTCATTTCAACATCCGCATAGTTGAGATTAGAAATATGATAACCACTGGTTAAAATTTGCTCATCAGTTTTATCAGGATTTAAAATATATTTAACAGCACTTTTTAGTGCTTTTTCTGAACGAATTTGTTTAGGTTCTGGTACAACAACCATTATCAGTCCACCCCCAATTGTCTGAGTTTTTCATTAAAACTGTCGACCACGTTTCTTTCAAAATGTTCAATTTGGTCTTTCATACTATTAACTTCCTCTTGTAAAAGGTAGAGATCCATTGCATCAATTTCTTTGCTTTCATTCACATGTTTGGTCACTTGGTTAATATTATTCCCAATACGATTGAATTCATTTCTCAACGAACCGATATCGCCTAATGCACCACGTAATTCTGAAAAGTCCACATTGATAATAATCCCCTCTAAGCCCATTTTTAATAAATAACTTCCTAGAGTTTGGTACCCAGCTTGTAGCTTATTTCGTTCCAGTTGTGCTTTCTCATCTGAAGTTGCCATAAAATGTACGTGCTTATTTCTGAAACGTTCTGCATCGTTCATTAGTAAATGCTCCAATCTATAATATTTAAATTCTTAAAAAATTAAATAAAAAACAATGTCGGGCTACGCCCTCCCAGACCCAACCCTTTAGGGAGAGCTTTGCTCTCGCGGGCATAGCAAGTGTGTTCACACTTGCAAAAAAACAAAAAGGTCAGAATAGGTCAAATGTTCCACTTTGAACATTTTCCTATCCTGCCTTTTATGCTGATTTGGGGAGTTTCCCCAAGCCCCTAATTTTTTATTTTGTTTATTTTTCAAATAATTATTTGCGCTTTATTGCGCACGAGTGATGTAAAATTGTGACGCAATTTTTTTCCATGCTTCAAATTCTTCACTTTCCATTATCTGCAGACTATTTTCAATTTCTGTCAGTTCCCAAAATTCATCTTCACTAATAAAAGGTTCAATTTCTGTTAGAAATTGCTTAAACCTTTTTGACGCTTTAGCATGACTGAGTTTGCCATGTTTCTTCATCATTAAAGAAATTCCATAGGCTATATTAACTGTATCTTCTTCCATTTCTAAGATAACCTCCTTACTTAGATTTTTCCATTTCAGCTTTTAATGCTGCAAGTTCACTTGCTTTTTTGTCACTTTTTAAATCTGTGGGGCTTGATGAGGTTCCACCCCCAGTGCTTTTTTTGAGGTATCAACCGCCTCTCCAAGTTCAGCTTCCTTATTTTTGGCAGCATCCATTTTTTCTTTCAATGTCAATTTTCTATTTTTATCAATAGGGGTCATTTGTTCATAATTTTTAACAACCTTTGGCTTCAGCTGTTTATCAAAGTTTTGTCCTAAAGTTTTTGAAATTTCTTGAATTCGATTTAAAAGACTTGAAAGATGTTCTTGAGATAATGAAACTTCTTTTATTGAAGGTGGAGGTGTTTCTAGTCCTTGCCTACGAAGTAAAAGATAAGTGGTTGCTTCGATTTTCAATTTTTCAATTTCAGGAGTTTCTGAAATTTCAGGATTATTTTGATAGACCAACTCTTGAACAAGGGCTTTTAATGCTTCCTTTGGAGTCAGCCCTTTTTGAATATAGATTTCTTTTTGAGAAGACTTTAACCAAGAATGTTCAAAAGAAATTTCTCGACCTTCTTGCAAGACAGGTTTTTCTGTAAAGCGAATCGAATGAGTTGAAAGTAGGGCAAGATTTTGAAAAATTTCTAACGCTCGTTCACGTGGGATTTCATCAACAATTGACGGTTTTAAACTTGGCCCTACGGTTTGACTTTCGTCGAAAACTGAAACCACACTTTCAGTTACTTTCTCAATCTTTGGTTCGCCCTTATCATTTAAGATGACTTTTCCAGATTCGTCACGTTCGAGCTGAGGGTTAGGTAAAATGATTTTTAAAGCTTTACTCTTAGCTTTTATCTTTCTTTTTTTGATATCAGACCATGTTGTAAAATCAGCAACTTGACTCACATTAGGATTTTGAGCAATTAACAAACGGATATTTTTTTCGGTTTGTTCTGGCATAAATGTCATTACCTTTAGTAATTGATGAAAATGTTTATCCTCTTGATATTTTTTCAAGTCGTCTGATAAATAGTGATGAAGTTTATTAATTTCTCTTTTTTGTAAAAGGGTTGATAAATCATTTACTGTGTCAGAAACTTTTGGACTAATTCGAGCATCAGGAGTCTTTGGGTTTTTAGGAAATTTCCCTCCATTTTTTGCTTGTCTCAATTTACGAATTTCTTCTAATGTAGGCCGAGAGAGTTGTTCACTAGGCACATTAATAGAGAGGATAAAACGGCTGTTTTTTATCGTTTTATCATCGCTGTTTTTTGCTTCTTCAAACTTTGATTTTTTTTGTTCAAGAGTCAAAATACTTACTGCCTCTAAAGAAAGTCGCCCCGCACGGTCAGTTTCTAACTTTGAGAAGTCAGTTAAATTGAGTAATTCATAAATTTTAGAAATCGTATATGGCTTACCTTTGCTATTAATACGAGAGATTGTTTGCTTTACAAATTTCGATGTTGCGCTGGTTGGATTTGCATGGATAGGAGCGGCTTTTGGGGGAGAATATTTAGAAACTATATCTTCTATTTTTTCTATTTCTGATTGACTTTTAGGACGAGGAATCATGTTTTTTTGCATTTTTAATTCATCGTTCCAGTCAGCTTTTTCTTGCCCCTCCACAAGTGGTGGAAGGTCAGTTTCAATTTTTTTAAGAACATCAGGATAGGAATTTTTGAATTTTTCAATAAATTCATGCCCCGCTTTATCGTTATCAAATGCGAAAATAAAGCGACCTGCCTGTGGCTCACTTAACGTGATGAAGCTATGATAATTTTTTCTCAGAAAATCATCAGGGCTATCGATTAAACGTTGCACAAGCGCTTCTTTATGATGATATTTTTCATTATTAACTAGCGGAGAAGAGACAATCGTTTCTGCCATTGCCCGCCAGTAGGCGTCAGGTTTGTATCCGTCATTTGCGACTAATACAACATCTTTAAGTGTCCCTTTATGGAGTTCATAGTAGGACATTAAATCTATTGGGGCTTCAAGAGGAATGACGGATTTGGGTGTTCCAATGGTTACTTTAAGACCACTATAACTTCCAGAATTGAGTAAGGCTTTTTTCAATATTCCACTCTTATGTTTATGACCAGGTATTTCTGGGTGTGGTTCTAAACCATGAACACTTCCGCCAATAATTTTTCCTTCTAAATCAAAAGTTTTAAAGAAGATGACAGTCTCATAAAAGTATTCTCCATTTTCAAGTTCAGTTCTATATTTCCCTTGACTGATGACACCTTTTTCTAAAAAGAAGTCAATCGTTTCATCAGATAAGCCACGTTTTTCTTTAAGAAAAACTCGACCTAAATCGAAATTATCATCTTCATCATAGAAGAAATGAAAAGGTTGTTTTTTAGGATTATCAATCGGCTCAAATGTTCCGATTTCCATTTTTGCGAGACTGACAATACTTCGCTTGGCATATTTTTTGGCTTCTTCATGAGAAGTTGCTCCGTATTTTAAAACTGAAACAAGGTCAATGACTCCACCACCAAAACCTTTACCATTCCAGTAAAATTGATTGGTTTGTCCATTGAGTTTAAAAGATTCATGCCCCTGCCACTTTCCACTAAATTCTTTGCCTTCTTTCTCCAACTCCATTCCAAAAGATTGAGCAACTTCTAAAATGGCCTTGCTATTTGCGACATCTGTCAGTTTCTGTCTTTGAGAATTATTATCATATTTCATTTTTTACCTCATAATAAAAAAGACATGAACGCTCATGCCCTATCTCGTTAATTCCTGTGTTTTTTCCTGCTCTTGTTCTTGCACATTTTGATTAGGATTTAATTCAGAACGTAAATCATTCAATCGTTCTTTAGAATGTTGATATTCTTCTTCTTTGGGAAATTCCATATTTTGATTTTTTAATATCCCAGAAATTGAGGAATTTAATCGTTTGACTTCTTCTTCGGTCTGCAGTAAATCACGAGTTAGACCACTTTCAAAAAAATTATCAATTTTAGAAAAAATTCCTAAGGGTTTATCAGGACTGACTAACAATGAGTATTGCGCTTCATTTTTTAAGATTATTTTTTCATCTATTGACTCGCCTATTATCGTTAATCTTTCTGTTTTAGGAACATAAAGCACTTCAAATCCCCTATAATCGGCAATTTTAATCAATGTTGTTTCTTTATCTACCCGGCTCTGTAATGAATGATTTTGAATTTGACGAGCTAAAAATTCAGCGACATCTGTTTTTTTATCAGTATCATTAAAGTGTCGAGTGGTTTCTTTATAATAAATATCAATACTAAATGGAGTCTCTTTTGTTTCTTCAAGGGCTTTTAAGTCATTCTTGACTGCAGTTATTCGCTGCTCAAAACGTGGTAATTGTTCTTGTGCTGTTTTAACACGCTTTAAGTCAGTAATTTTACTATCAAAGAAACGAGTTCTTGAACGTTCTAATTCTTGGAATTTTTGTTCAAGTTGCATGTACTCTTGTTTAAGTGGATTCCCTTCCGCAATCGTTTTGTATTTCCCCATGTTAATCTGAGTGTCTCCGATTTCTTCCATCTCACGAACGTCAGATTGACCACTCATGATTTGATTGATCACTTTGGCTTTGTTTTCCTGAGTTTGCCATAAGAAAGCATCCATAGAGCCTTTAGTGATATAGTAATGAACGGATACATTAGGGTTTTCATTTCCTTGTCGAATTAATCTTCCGTTACGCTGCGTAATATCTGAGGGACGCCAAGGAACATCAAGATGATGAACTGCAATCATTTTATCTTGTACGTTAAGCCCAGTCCCTGCTTTGCTCGTACTTCCAATTAAAACACGTATTTTACCAACACGCATATCACGCATCATTGCTTCTTTATTTTTTTCAGTTGCCTCATGAATGAATCGTACTTCTGATTCTGGAACGCCTTTAGCAACAAGCATTCGTTTTATTTCATCATAAGCTGAAAACATATTGATACTGTCATCGCTATTTTTAGGTTGACTATTACGATATTTGACAGGAACGGAAAGGTCAGAAAATATCATTTGAGTAGATTTTTTATCATCATTTTCGGTATAAATTCTAAAAACTTCATCAACTACCTGGGTTAACTTATCAGAATCAAAAGCGCTATAGCGTTTATCGTCGAGCGCCCGCATATCAAGCGTTAATTTACGGTTTTCTCCAACAATTTTAAGCATGTTGTCCTCTTTTGGTTCAACTACACCTGCCTCAATGGCTTTAGCTCTGTTTATTAAATACTCGATATAACGTGCCTGCTCTCCAGTCACATTAGTTTCATGTGCTACCATTTCTGCGTGAGGAACAGGTAAATCAAGCATTTCTTGAGTTTGTATATCCCATGTTTCACGGAACATATTCATCAATTCAGGGACGTTCCCAAACTTCGTGAATCTTCGATTGACTTTAAATGTGCCAGAGGCAGTCAATTCAAAGTTATTTTCAATGATTCCAAAGCTTGATACCCAGCTATCAAAGTTGGCAACCCCATACTTTTCAAGGACATCAGGCTCAGTATATTTCATCATCGTATAAAGTTCTACAACAGAGTTTGACATCGGTGTTCCCGTAGAAAAAACAACACGTCGATTATCATAAAGGTTATGCATATATTCAATCTTCATCATTAAGTCCATAGACTTCTCAGCACGTGTATCAGATATTCCTTTTACATTTTCCAGCTGTGTGTAAGGTGCTAGGTTTTTATAACCATGCGCTTCATCGACATAAAGCATATCAATACCTAATTCTTCAAATGTAATAAAAGAATCTGTATCTGTTTTTTGAAGTTTTTCTAAGCGAGTTTTGAGAGCTTCGATCGTTTTCTCAGCTTTTTTAACTGTATATGAACCTTCATCCGCTTGTTCAATCATTGAGCGAGCTTCATAAAGCTGTTCCTTGATATAGTTTTCCTGATAGGCTTTACTCATTCCAATCTTACCGAATTGTGAATCCGCAATAATAATCGCATGATATTTTCCTGTTGCAATACGACTAACAAATCTTTTGCGTCCTGCTTTAGTGAAGTCTTCTGGCTGAGCGACAAGTACTTTACTTTCAGGAAAATATTTATAAATCTCACGTGCAAATTGATTAATTAAAGGCTTAGGAATTACAAAGAGTGCATTATGTACCATCCCAAGCTCTTGAAGTTTCATATTTGAGGCAAGCATGGTCAAGGTTTTACCTGAACCTACTTCATGTGCATAACCTGCTCGTAACTCTTGAACAGTACGCATTATTGCATTATTTTGATGTGGTCGAGGTTGAAACTGTTTTGCCAATCCATTAATCGTAAGTCCACTTCCATCATAGGTTTTGACCACGTAACGATTGAATTGCTCATTATAAATATCTACAATCGTTTCTTGGGCTTCTAAATTTTGTTCAACCCATTGTTTAAAGCGTTCAATCAAGGCTTCGCTTTTCTCCTCAAGAACAGCAGTTGCTACCTGATCTAAAATTCTTTTTCTGCCAGAAGGGTCCTCTGGGTCAGGCATATAAATTTTACCAGGCTTTTGATTAAGCAGAACATTGGCGAGTTTTTGTCCATCAAATCCTTTGTGACCATAGGTATTCGTAATCGCAAACCTATGAAGGGAGGCAAAATTGACATCATAACTATCTGAGGCATTATCATAGACTACAGATACTTTGGTTTCCATGACTTCACTTAAAAAGTCTTGATAAAGTGAGGTTGGAATAAAACGAGAACCAAATTTGTAAGTGATGTCAGATAAAGGTAAATCTTTAGGGACCACTTCTTCAAGTGCATCAATATTCTCAAACCAGTTTCTTTCTTCAACTTGAAAGGCTTGATTATTTCTTGCTTCGAGCAACTTCGTTTTAACATCTCCAGAGAGATAATCTTCTTTGGTTTGATAGATTCCATCGCCAATATAAAAAAGCCTGTCTCCAAGCTCATCAATGATTTCTTCTTTAGTATGGCCATAAATAGATTCCATATATTCAAAATCGAGTTTTCCTCGATGATTGAGGGAAGCTAAGAGCGCATCTGAGGCATTATTAACGACAAGGCTTGTAGGTTGAGGTTGAATTGTTGGCTCATAAAAGACCGTTCCTTTCACTATTTTAGGCTCTTTTGTGAGTTCATCTTCAGTTTCCTCTTCAATTGAGGCTAAAAACTCATAATAATCATCTGTCCTCATTAACAAGCTATTTGCCTGATTTGAAATAGGACCAAATTTATCAACGAATTTATCATATTGAGCATTCAATCTCAATCGTAAATTTTCATATTCGCCTTGGTCATAATCAGGAAGATGTTGAATATTGAGGAGTTCTTGCAAAGTATGTCTCATCTCAATCATTTGGCGCATGGCTTGAACATCTTTGGTCGAGTAATCAACTTTATAGCGGTATTGTGTACTTATAACCTCTTCAATAATTAAACGGTTTTGAAGGTCTCCTTTAACGTATTGGTAACGTTTATCTGAATCAGTAATCTCATGCTCTCCATTGGCTAATCGGTCAAGGATTTCACGAGGAATTTCTGGTAGAGGAACGCCATTAAGTGACTCAGTAACTATAAAATTATTCCAGGTATCTAAGTAGCCTTTAGTGTTAAAAACCTCTTTAAATTTAGGAGTGGTTTCAAAAATCTTTGATTTGTTATTCTCATATCGAGAAAGCTGATTTTTTCTGGTTTCGTTCCTGTTCAACGTCACGCTAGAAGATTTTTGATGAGGGGTAACGCTCTTACCATCAAAATAATAAGGCTTGTTTTTATAAATAAAGAGCGTATAAGGTTCAGCTTGTGCAATGATTTCTTGGGGCACATCTGATTCAATTTGAAGTGCTTCTTCAAAAACGCTTGCCTCATGTTCGCCATAATAAGCTGCCTCTGCTTGCTGAGAAAAGGCTTCAGAAATCTTATCATAAAGCTGTTCTTGCTCAAAATCACGAACAACTGAAAGCATTCCTCGATTAAAGGTCTCTATTTTGATTTGACCTAACAAATATTGAGGGTTTTCCATAAAATAGTGATTGACATTGATTTGATTGTCCTTACCGTCTTTTTGAAGCTCTGTTTTTATCCAGTTGGGGTGAGGGTCTGGAGTGCTTGTCTTTTGAAAAATTAAAAGGTCAGAACTAACATCTGTCCCTGCAATCGACTTAAATGTTCCATTAGGCAGTCGAACTGCAGAAACTAGATTTGCAGTTTTTGAGAGTTCTTCACGAAAACGACTGTCTTTCTTATCCATTGTTCCTGTAGAGGTAATAATGGCAACTAAGCCCCCCTCATGGACTAAATCAAGCGATTTCTTAATGAAATAATCGTGAATCGGATAAACCTTATCATATTGCTCGTCGGCTAAACGAATGACTTCACTAAAAGGGACATTGGTAATAACTAAATCTAGCCCATCATTAGCAAAGTTCGTCGATTCAAAGCCTTTAATTTGAATGTCTGATTTTTGGTGCAATTGTTGAGCAATTTCGCCAGTAATATTGTCAATTTCTACTCCATAGAGGCTAGAATTTTCTTTCATTTCTCCTGGCATCGCAGCAAAAAAGTTTCCTGTTCCCATTGAGGGGTCTAGAATTCTACCGCCTTCAAAGCCAAGCGTTTGAAGTTGAGCGTAAATTGTTTGAATTACTTTAGGGTCAGTATAAAATGCAGTCAGACTTGATTTACGCATTTCTGCGTACTCATCTTTTGAAACTAAGGCTTTAAGTTCATTGCGTTGGTTTTCAAATCTAGGGTTACTTTCATCAAATATCGTATCAGCTAAACCACCCCAACCGACGTATTTTCCTAAGATTTGTTGTTGCTCAGGTGTAGCCAGTTGCCCCTTTAATTCTTTGGTTAATTTTATAGCAGCAAGGTTGGCATTTACCTTTTCAGTAGGCGTCTTAGGGTAGAACTCATTTGAATTTTTAGGAAACTCGAAATCTATTAATGGTTTATCGCTTAATTGTGGGTCCACTTCTAATTGAGGTTTAGCTTCATAAGGGATTTCCATTACTTCACTTAATCTCTGACGCAGTATATCCCGTTGTTCTACAGTCCATTTATCAAGGAATGTCTCATCAGGAATAAACTGACCAGATTGTAAATCAAGATTCACAAGCCCTTTTCTACTTTCCTCTATCATTTGATCGAGTTTTAAGCGTTGTAGCCCGCCTGACCAATCGAACAATATTTGAGGTTTGCGTTGTTCAATTTCGTTAAGCATTTCAGATAAAATCTCACCAGCTTGATAAAGTTGGCTATCCGTGGGTATTTTTTCGTGGGGGAAAGTTGTTTCTGCTTCCTCAAAACTAGAAGTATCTTCCGCCCTCTGAGGAGTTTGAGTAGAAGCAGTCTGGTTTTCTTCTGTGAATGCCACATCTTCAATATCATCAAACAGAGAGATTTCTTTCACTTCTTTTAAATTATTTCTTCGAATCTCCTCTTGTCTCAGTTCTGCCCAACGATTAAATGAACCACGAGAGTATCCATTTCCCTCATTACCAATCATTTTTCCATAGCTATCAATGATTTGTTCTTGAAGTTCTTCATCAGATAACTGGGTAATCTCATTGATTGTATTTTCAGGGTTATTTTCTAAGTCTGTCTCAATGGAGTCTGGGGAATCAAAAAGGTCAATTTCCCCATTTTCAGCTGCAGCTTCTTGTAAATCTTTTTCTTCAATGATTTGTGGCCAACGTAATTCAGCAAAGTTGACTATAGCCTCATCAAGTAACCATTCTTGATAATCATTAATTTTATTGCCGGTTAAATATAAACTATCCTGGACAAATTGTGAGACTCTCTCAGCAATATTGCTCCACGAAAGGGTCAACTCAATCGGTTCTTTTATTTTCAAACCTTTGCTATCATAATCATAAGATAGTTCTTTGCTGCTATATCCGCCAGTTCCGTATTCTTTAGCAAGAAATGCGGAGGCATATTTTTCAAAGCCTGATTCTTGTGGAAGACGTTGTTCAAAATAGTGCTGGATGCGAAAACTACCTTCTGCAATATTGGAACTTCTTAATAATACTTTTTCGATTACTTCTTCTTGGTCATAAGCTATTTCAGAGGGCTCTAGCTCAAATTTTGTAAATAATTCGTCTTTTTCAGCCTCTTTTTGAACTTCAAAATTTATAGTTTCGAGAGCTTGGTCAAAAGTCTTAAAAATACGTGACCGAATTGGCGTACTCATAGGGTCAGTAGAATAAGCCTCAACATCTGTGGACGCCCAGAAAACAACTTTTGAATCATCATTTGTGCCTTGTTCACGTCCAATGTAGTTATAGCCTAGTTGAACTGCTCCTTGTGTGGTTTTAAAATCAAATGTATCATAAGCACCCGATACATTTTGTCCTTTTAATTTCAGGTCTTGAAAGTGCATGTAAGAATCGTAAAGTTGCGTATACCCACGTTCAACGATCTGATTATACTCTTCAATATTTTTAACAATTTCTTGAAAGGATTCCAATCTTTCGGTTTGAGTATCCTTTTCTTCAAGCATTGTGTCAGACTTTGAGACTTCTTCTGTTTTAAGTGTCACTGTGTCTTGTAGATATTCATAAATCTGTTTCCCAATGACACGTGGAAAATCAATCGGTTGATGATTGAGTAAAAAATTAAACAACGCTTTATTATCAGAGTGATGTTCTAAGAGGTAAGCCCCTATAGAATCATTAAAGGAGGACTCAAAAGCTCTATAAGTATTTACTTTTGCCGAATCTCTTAGATTGTTATCTGAAGCTAAAGTATCTCTCATTTGCTCTACAAGTGCTACCAATTCCTCGTCGGTAGTCTCGGAAGGGAAATCGGGATAAAACGTAGGAATGATTTCTTTCATTGCCCAGATTTGCTCAGGATTAAAACTGGGAAAATCATTGCTAGAATCTTGTTCAATTTCTGAAATATTTTCTAAAGCAACTGTTTCTTTTTTATCAATATCATCATTTATAACATTAAAGTCAACATCTGCAGTAATTTCGTCAATTGATTCATTGAGAGTCGCTTGATTTAACATTAAATCATCAGTCAGACTAGAAACTTGTTCGTATCGCTCATTAATTAACTTGGTCAATTGGCGAGAAAAACTGTTAGCGAGGGAAAAAGTTCGTAAGAGATTATCTTCAGCATTTAATTGCTTAAAAGACTCTAAAATATGATTAGAAAAATCTTCATGACCTACACCCGTATCTAAATAAGCTCCAAACTCTTCAAAAATATTATACTGTGCAATAGAGAGGGCTACAGAACGTTGACGGTCGGAATAGCCAGATAGATTGGGGACTGTCTTCTCAATATAATCTTTAATGAACATTGTTGAACTATCTAAAAACTCATCTTCATCTCTATTTCCAAGAAGATAATCATGACCTGAAATGTCTGCGAGTGAGTTAACTAACACTCGATTTGAAAGAAGTGTACTTTTGATTTCAAAAGGGTTAATCAAAGTGGTTTGTGCTAGATCAAATAAAACCTCTTGTACTCGACCGTTGGAATCCCAAAGTCGAACACTTGCTTTTTGACCAAATTGCACACTTGATTCATTCGTTAAATCCTTCCAGAAATCAAAAGAACCCAGAATACAAGCTTCAGGGTTCTGAATATATATTGAAATCACCTCATTGATAGGGCGCAGATGATGATAACGATTAAATCTGAGGAAATCAAGTTGTTCCTCTTTACTTAATTTTGTAAATTCTGCGATAAATTGTTGTTGGGCTTTGACCACTTCGTCTCGGTTCATCGTTTACCTCATTTCTTTAAATTTTTATTAGCCCTCAACTTGTAAAGGCTCTTGTATTGGTTGTTTTCCATCCAATTGAGCAAGTCCGCTACGATACCATTGGTTTAAATACTGACGACGAAGGTCAATCCGCTTTTCAATCTCGTCTTTTTTATCTTGCTCCATTTGAATGATTGCATTATTTTTTTCAGTGGTTAACTTTTCAGCATATTCTGATGAAATTCTAGTTTCTTTTTCCTCGAACTTTTGCCGTTCTTGCTCAATCGCTTCTTTCTTTTGAGTCTCAACTTCTTCTTGTACTTTCTTCAAGATTCCATCTTTTTTCATTTCAAATTCAAGAGCAACTTCATGCTCGATTTTAGGACGAATATTCCAACCTTCTTTAAGAGAAAAAAGTTTAGAAAACTCACTTGGTAAGTCTTCTAAGACTTTTTCATCCAAGACCTCAAGTGAGAGGGGGACTTCTTTAGCAGCTGTCGCTTTAAACCCACTTAAGCTATTTCCGCAAGATGAACAAAATCTTGCCCCCTCAACATTTTTAAAACCACATTGAGCACATTGTCCCTCTTCCTCATTTGAACTTGATTCTTTTGAGGGTTCGTCAAAAGTATTAACATGTTCGTTGTTTTCAGTATTAGTTGAGATAATAGGTCTAGAAATAGATTTTGCGAGTTCTTTATACTCGCTTTCTTCCTTATCTTCTGCAGATGATTGATTAATTTGTTTCCGAAGACGCTCAATTTCAGCATCTTTTTCCGCAATCAAAGTATCAGGAAAAGGTCTTAGTTTTTGTTGGGAATCATCGATTTGTTCCTTGTTGACCTCATCTTGAATATTTTCCTCAACTGGCACTTTTTCTACTTCTTCATTTTCCGTAATTTCCTTATTAGAAATCTCAACCTCAAATGGTCTGATGTTAATGGCATGTGGTTTATTTGAATTAAAGTTGTCAAGTAAAGCATAGAAATCTGTAGAGACAGGCATTGGTAGTTCAAGCGTTAGCCCATAAATTGTTTGCTTTTCATTCTTTTTAAAAACGTTGAATGCTGCCTCACGTTCATCACGTAACAACAGCTGGTTAATGCTTTCAATTGTTACCACAAAATCGTCAAAGGCTTTATTTACTTCAATTCCTTGTTTTTCGCTATCGGTAAGACCTAAATTGTCTGATACCTCGTAACTTACTTTTTTAGATGATTTAAGATTATTCCAAAACATATTATTCTCCTTCGTAGTTTATTGGCTTGTTGTTGATATTTATTTCACTATTGCCTTGATTCAACTCCTTAAGTAGCTCTACAGCTTCAAGTGGAGATAAATTAAGTTTTTTAAATTCTTTAAATAAATTGGCGGCTTCCATAGGGGTCGCATTTTGTTCTTTGAGCGCAGAATGTAATTCTTGTGATTCTAAATCTTCGATTTGTTTTTCAATATCTGTAAATTGCTTCGTTAATTTGTCTAGCTCTTTCTTTTTTTTATCTTTTTTTTCTGAAATTACATTTTGTTTAACTCGTAATTCAGCAATTTTTTTTTCGAGTTCCATTATTTCTCCTTTTTTTTTAATTAAAATTACTACATAAAAAAAAGAACTTGATAAAGTTCTTTTTGTATTTAATCATTTACCCTTTAAAATTAGTTGATACTCAATGTCCTTAAACAATCGCAAATATCTCCTATTTGAAAATGTGTGAATTTGTAGAACTGCATAGACCATTGCGAGAGCCCCAACAATAAGGACAGTGAATGTAGAAATTATCTCAAATGAACCTGAAACTAAATCATTTGATGATAAAAATATACTGTTTAAAACGTCTAGTGTTTCTATATTATTAGGCAGTGTTGCGATTACGGCATTTGATACACTCGCAATTAATTGCCCCCCTATAAATATTACTATAGTTAAAATACCACCAACTGCCCATTGTGCAACTCGTCTTGCATTTTTAATTGAAGTTTCTGTCTCATTAATCAAATGTTTAATATACGTAAGATTCACATTTGTTCTATCAATTATCTCTTCTGCAAGTTTTATTTCTTTATACATTATATTACTTATTTTATTAATATAAAATCTATAGAATAACCAAATAGCGCCCAAAATAAACAAAGGGAAAATAGAGGTTTGAGAAGATGCATCCTGTAAATTAGTAAAAAAAAGCAAGGTACTTGATAATAATAATATCCATAGTAATGCTTGTCCTATTTTTTCTCCCCACCAATTATAATCAAATTCCTTAGAGATACTATTGGCAATTGAAATAATCATTCTATATTGAGCACTCATTATTAACCTCTTCCCATTTAACGTAAATTAATAAATGTATTATACTAATATTTATCAATTTAGTAAAGCACTTGTAATAATAGAAGGATTATTTTTGAGATAAAATTTCGCTCTATTATTTGCTTTGTGCTTTACTAATTAATTCAAGAGTATTTATCTTATTATCTACTATAGTAATCTCATATTTTGCTACTATCTTATAGCCTTTTGATTCATAGATTGGGGTTTCAGAATAATAAAGTTCTACATAATATTGACCTGAAACGTTCGCATTTAAATAAAGGTTACTTTCTAGGTATTTTCGAGCAACGAGCTGTGTTGAATTTGAAGTATCAATCTGTTTTGTCTTTTCATATTTACTTAAAAGACTTTTAAGTTCATTACTATCTTGCACAATATAGTTTGCTTGATAAGCAGCTTCTGTCATTGATTCTTTTAATAACTTAGCTCGATTATCAATTGAGTCATTGTCAAGTTTTACAGTAGAGAAGTCTTCCAAAAACTGAGTTAACAATTCCTTTTCACTTTTATGTTTGTTTGATTCTTCTGAATTGCTTTTTGAACCAGAGGAATTATTTTGAGAACTTGATTTTTGGGTATCATGTCGTTCTTTACTGATACTAATTGATTGGGACTGACTCGCTTTATTTGTAGCAACCTGTTTATTGATTTTTCCTACCGCAAATATTCCGATAAGAACCAAAACAATGAAAACACCGGTCGCAATCAGAACAAAGAGGCTAACATTTTTTTTATTAATCATCTAAACTTTCTTTCTATTTTGGTGGGTGGATAACTGAGGCTACACCTGAATTATAGGTATAGGTCCACGTTCTAAGAGGGCTAGGGTTTTGGTCATAAATCAGTAGTTTATTTCCGCCAAGTATTTTTCCAACTACTGCAGTATGTCCATTTTCGGAGTCTGTATTCCATGTTCCCATGTTTGTGCCACGCTTAAAGTTGATAATATCTCCGACTTTGATATCCGAATACTTAGGGTTATTCACGACTGTCCAACCCCAACCTTTCCAATCATAATCAGAACCAATATCTGATGCCGCAGTTCCACCTCTAAGGATAATTTTTGAGTTAATTCCATGAGCATAGTAAGCAGAAACCGCATAACATTGTCCAGTTTGTCCACCAAATTCCCCCGTTATGACTTGCCCCATCATTTTATCAAGAGCGGCTAAACCACCTCCACCTCCATGGTCTGCTGGACCATATCCGCCAGGGGGTTCAGGTGTTCCACCGTGCTTACTAATATAATCATTGAACTTTTCTTCTATTTTAGCTCGCTCAACACCAGAATTAAGCGCAGTCCAGTAGACTGCCTCTCCGGGTTTTAAAGCACCTGCATGATAGGCTGCTGCTCTTAAATCACAAATATAGAGCGAACTATTGCCGTAACTATCAATTTGAGTACTTCTGAAATCAGCTACTGCCCGGCTATTATCCCAACTTGCTCCCTGATTAGGATCATTATCAAAAGCACCATATCCAAATATATTGGCTTTAGGGTAGTCATGAGCGACCCCTGCAGTACCAAATGAACTCTCCATTTGCCCGAAAGCAACTAATGTTCTAACATCAATTCCTGATTCTTGTTGAAGTTTGAGGAATTCTTTACCAGAGGCACGTTCATCTAAATTATTGAACCCCTCACTTTTGATAAAACCATCAATTTGCTCGGCTGTGATACCATAACGTTGAGCTAAAAATGAGGAATGATAAGCGTCTTCCCCGTCCCAGTTCTTAACATAGGTTACCCCTGTCAAAGCGGGATTACTTTGTTGCTGGCTGCCACTAATCAGATTAACGATGAATATTCCGCATATAAGCAAAAGAGCTCCAAGTGCAACTATTCCACCGCCTATCGCTAGAAACTTTAAAGCCAGTGCTTTGGGCGAAAGGACTTCTGAAGCCAATTTACTCAATTGTTTACCAACATTTGAAACAGATAAACCAGGAGTCTTTAAGGTGGGATTAATATATTTTGTTGTATCAACGACTTTACCAACTTCTCTTGTCGTCTCTTTAGCACGATTACCAAAAATACTGCTTTCACGTGCATTTTTCTCTACACCTGAACCAAACTTTTTTTGTTTCTTTGTAAAATTAAACCGTTTCTTAGCTTGATCAACAATTTCTTTACCTGAATCATAAGAACGTTTGGAATCATCTGTCCAGTTCGTTTGCTCATTACTATCTGCGAGTTCTCCTTTTGAACCTGACCCACTCGTGAGCGCAGAACTTTTTGATTTACGTTTGGCTTGTTTTTTTATGAAAGCTTTCTTAGACTCTTTTTTGGGTATCAGGGACTTATCTTTATCTTTATCTTTATTTTTATTAAATTTAGTAGGTTTAGAGCGATTTTCTGATTTCTCTTGCACCTTTTTTGAAGTCTTAGCTTTTCCTTTTTTAAAATTTTCTTTATCAGAATAATTATTTGTTGATTTAAAACTCCCCTGTTTCCATCGTCCACCAGAAGCCCCTTTTTTCAAGTTTTTAGTAGTTGAAGTAAGTTTGGGAACTTTATCTGAATGGTCTGAAACTGATACTTTCTTCGTTTTCACCGAGGATTGAATTGTCTCTTTGGCAGACTTTTTACTTTCATAAAGTCCCAAATCGTTAAATTCATAAGCCATAGACTAACTCGCTTTCTTTTTCTTTGCGTCCGTGTTTACAAGGTTGAAGAGCAGACTGTTCTTAGGAATAGGATTGTTGAAAGGCACAATTGTATCCCCTGCAATCACTAACCCTGCTCCTTTCTCTTCTTTTTTCAGATAGGTTTCTAACTTCTCAGTCAATTCAAACCGCTCTTTAATTGTTTTCAGCGCTTTCCCTTTTTGACGCAAAATCACAAAGTATTCTGAGTTAAAGAACATACTTTCGCCTTCAGGAGTCGCAAGAATTAAGTTAATATTTTGAGAAATACCAGTTACGGTTGCGCCATATTTACGCAACCGGGCCCACATATCCGCAAACATTTCACGAAGAATTGGTGGGGATGCTGGAGCAACAACGGTTTGCACTTCATCGGCGTAAACCCAAATTTTAACGCCTCGACGTCGAGCATCAATCACTCGGTTTTGAATTTGGTCGATAATCGCCATATAACCAAATTTTTTCATTTTCCCTTTAGCCAGCTGTTTCACATCATAAATGACCATTCGATTATTTAAATCGACGTTTGTTTCATGAGCGAAAATGTCATAGCTCCCTGTGATGTAAAGCGCAAGTTTAGACCACAAATCAGAAGCCTCTGCCTCTTTTATGGTTTCATCTTTACTAGAAGCATGCGATGTTTGCACTTGGTCTCCAAGGACACCATACCAATCCGTCAAAGTTGGTTTTTCAAATTTTTCAAATGTTTTAATCGTAATATCATCCACGATTGTTTCTTGAATTTCAGATAAGCCATTTCGAAGTAGATTACTAAACATGGCACTCAAAAGATCTGATTTAATAGCTACTGGGTCATCATCTTCGTCCATTTCATCCACGTGTTCAGGTAAGTCTAAAACGCTAATATGTGTTTTAGACTTCGGTGCTACTCTAACAATCTGGGCGTTGAGTTTTTTCCCAATTCCAACATATTCACTTTCTGGGTCAAGAATAATAAATTCATCGTCAGGGTTTTGATAAAAATCTGTCAAAATATTATATTTACAAGTCACAGATTTACCAGAACCTGAAACCCCAATGATCCATCCATTGGAGTTTTGTAAGGTTAATCCACGTCGATCAATCGAAATAATATTTTTAGATAAAAGGTTAATCCCAAAATATTTTCCGTGGCGATGCTGTAGTTCAACGGATGTCCAAGGGATATTGATCGCAATATTTGGAGTAATTAAACCACGTGTAAAGTTCTTAATTCCTTCAAGATAATTTTTCCCTAGAGGCAAGGTAGAAGTTAGACCTTGTTCTTGGAGATAACGTAAAGGTTCAAAGCGGACACTGTGTTTTTCTTGAAGTTCATAGACTTTATCAAGACTATCTGTCAATTCCTCACGACTTGAAGCATAAATATAGAGAACCATACTAGTTTCAAATTGTTTTGAACCCGTTTTTCTCATATATTGCCCTTGTTCGTCTAAATCTTCCCATGCCTCTTTTAACGCTGGAGATACGAATTCTTGCGAATAGCCTTCTGAAGAAGCTCGTTTTTGTTGGGGAAGGAGTGCCATTCCAACATTTGTTTTTTGATTTTTTACTTTTTTATTACTGTCCGCAAAGCTATAAGGAGTAGCATGGATTGTAAAAGCACCCTCTACCCCCATTTCGCAAATATCTTTGAGGAAAGTATCAGATAATTCATAAGGAAAATCTTCAACGTATAAAAGTTGTCCTACTTTTTCATCAAGTTGAACATAGGCTTGCTCAAATACCATTTCTTGTGGAGCGCACCAATCTTGAGTTCTTGTTAAAGCAGGAGGAAACGCTTTAGGTTGGGGTTTATGGGGACGTAAGATACTGTTCATCAATTGCAAGCGTTGTAAGCCATCTAATTCGTGCATTGTTACACCAATTTTATCTAACTCAGTTGTAAAGGCACCTTGTGAGCTCTCAAGTTTTGCCATCGCTCGACGTCGATCTGATTGTCGAGTAGCTAAACTAATATAGCGACTAATTCGATAATTGTTTTTTCCATCATCATATTTTGAAGCAATTAACTCATTTAATTCTTCTCGAATGCTATCTTCATCATCATAGCCTAAAGGGAAATGGTTTTCATTGAC
>NZ_SDAK01000004.1 GCF_004210295.1 Lactococcus sp. S-13
AAATCAAAAGAAAGAGGACTTGGCGGACCTAGCCTCTAAATTTGAGCAACAAATGACAAATCAGGCTCAAGAAAAAGCCAACGATTTCCTCGAATCAATCGCTGACCAACTCAATAAAACACTAGACCTTAAAACAAAGCAAGTGAATGACCTCAATCAAGCAATCATTGACACACATGAGGAACTTCAGTATCTAAAAAATGAAGTCCAGTCCGTTAAAAACGCTCAAAAGAACCAAAAATTCAAAGAAGTCTTACAAGATTTTATGTTGGTACTGGGTGCGATAATTGCCACTTTTGGCGCTCTCCTCTTGATTTTTGCCTTTTCATCATCACTATATTCTTTCGGTTGGCATAACATTTGGACGTGGGAAACATTTACACCTCACTATCAAGACCCAACAGCAATTAAAGTCATTGCAATTGTTTTTAAAATCATCTTTTCAATTGCGTGGTTTATGTTCGGTGTTTTTATCATGTTCTTGCCTTTAATGGCTTATCAGAAGTTTCTACAGGCCTTAGATTATAAATACAAAGGAATTGCTGGAAGATTGAATAAATTTTTTAATAAATAGTAAATCAATGTATCCGCAAGGGCTTGCCCGCGCCAGCCCTTTTTGGCAAAACGTTTCATTTTTTAATTAGGCACTTTTTTCAAGTCGAAAGAAGTCGTCTTTTTTGTTCTTTTTTGGAAAAAGAAATTTCTTCTTTAAAAATCGAATTTTTTCTTGGACTCTCTTTTATAATTCTTTTATAATTCTTTTAAACATCTTTTAGGGGGCTGGGGATCTGCTTAAATAAAGGGTTTGTATGTTATTTAAAGGTACATTGATGGGAGACTAAAGGTACATTGATGGGAGACTAAAGGTACATTGATGGGAGACTAAAGGTACATTGATGGGAGACTAATATTTAAAAGACATATTTAGGAGTTTGATATTCTTTGAAAGACATATTTAGGAGTTTGATATTCTTTAAAAGACATATTTAGGAGTTGCTCATAACGCTTTTATTACAACATTTAATTCTTTATAAGACACATTTAGGACTTGTTTATAAGACACATTTAGGACTTGTTTATATTATTTTTTTTTGTTAATATTTAACAAGACATTGTCTTATTAAAAGGAGTTGGAAATGACACACGAAATTGTTCAATATCACAATGATTTTAACACTGTCCCACTTCGCGGTTTTAGCGAAAGAGAAAAACGAATTGTAATGGCTTTACTTCATCAAGTCAAAAATAAAGACACTGAAATTGTCAAAATTGACTTTGATTCTCTTCGTTCTTTAACAGCGTGGAATGAAACAAAATCTCACGCCTCTAAGCAAGAATTTGTTACTTACTTAACTGGATTAAGCAAAAAAATAGGGCAACTTCAAGGCGTATTACGTAGTGAAAATGGCTTACGCAGTATTGTTTTCAATCTTTTTCCCACTTTTATTATTGATGGCGAAAAAACAAATACTCTAACTGTCAGAATCAATAGTGAATTTAAGTACCTTACAAACCTTTTTGATATGTTTACTGCCTTTGAATTGGAAGACTACAATAAAATGTCTACCAGCTATGGACAAGAACTCTATCGATTAATTAAACAGTTTAGGACAACTGGTTTCTATAGAGTAAAAATCGAAGAATTACGTCACCTTTTATCCGTTCCAGAAAAATATTCAAATGCGGACATGGATAAAAGAGTCTTTTCAAAAACAACAATAATAGACCTCACAAACGCTTTCCCAAATTTTAAAATCAAACAAGAACGAGGTAAAGGAAGAGGACGTCCAATTATCGGTTATACCTTCACTTTTGATAAAGAAAAGACCAATCAATACGAGATTGACCGCAAAAAAGAAGAACAAATTGCTCAGTTTTGGAAAACTGACGAGCCTGAACCTATGCCAACTGCAGTGTCACAAACGGAATATCAAAACCCTGAACTACGCAAACAAAAAAAAGAAACAGAAAAGCACAGCGCTGGATTCGGAGACTTGCTAAAAGGATGGTTCAAAAAATAAACTAGTTTATCATAACTTCAATTATGTTTATATATTTTTATTGTTTTTGTTAGATTTAAATGTTAAGATAATTTTATAAAATAAGAAAGAGGTTACATATGAATTCATCAATTTCACGAGCAACAATTAGAAACAAAAGCAAGAAGCAAAAAATAGTAGCATTCGCTATTGTTTCACTATTAATTTCAGGTACAGCAGTTTCAGCTGCACAAACTTTCGTTCCAGGAGGTTGGAATAATGTTTATTCTGATCGTTTCAACCCCTCAATTAGCCAGTCAACTGGATATGATAATGCAAAAATTAATAAATGGCACTCAAGCTGGGTTAAAATTGGAAGCCGAAGAGGTGACAGCGGGAATGCTTCAGCTAATCAAATTTCCTATGCTAAAGTTGTTGGTGCTTGGAATGGTAGTTTGTCAGGTTGGTATCAAGCTTGGTAAGGAGTTCTAATGAATAGAGTTACTAAATTGTTACTATTAATTCTATTTACTGTTATTTCTTTTTCTTCTGCAAACATGATTAAAAACAATCTCATAGATTCCAAAATAAAAAAGAATTATGAGCCAAGTGAGTTATCAAAGATACAGCTTCCTACAAATGTAAAATACGATAACAATCTTATATCACAAGTGAAAGATGTATCAGAGGCTACTGATACATCTTTCACTTTTAGAGTAACTTATGTTGCAAGTAAAAATGACGGTAAAGGAAATGTTGATTTTATTAAACCTATAAACCGCGTGATGTTTTTTCATACAAAACCTCTCCCCAAAGAAGATAAAGTGTTTGTAACTCATGGATTTGAGTACGTTTTTTTGAATTTTCCATTATCAAAAATTACATCTGTTCAACTAAAAAATAGTGATATATATATCACTAATAAAAATAAATCTAAAGGGCTTAAAAAACTTGCAGACCTAATAAATAAAAAATATGGATTAAACATACAAGATAAAGACTTATTATCCTCCAATCCCAACCAGTATGATACTCATTATGGAGATTTCATTGGTTATAATAATAGTAATTTAACTTTATTCATTGTTATATCTAATATATTTTTTGCAATTCTATTATTCGTATGGCTTGTATCCAACAACAAAAAGATTGCTATTTATCGTCTTAATGGACTAAGTTCTACTAAGATAACTAAGCTATTATTTATGAAGGAGTTTTGTTGTACTGCATTATTAATTTATTTAATTGTGAGTCTTGCAAATTTTAAATCTTTAAATTTTGAATATACAATTATGATAATGATTATGATGTCAATAGTAGTTATTATTTCTTACCTTGCTGTTTTACTTGTATCTAAATTTTCTCTTTCAAATCAAATTAATTCAAAATCTTTCTTTAAATACAGCCACTATACTTTATACTTAATTAAAGCTTTCGTTTTTTTGATTACAATTTCTACAAGTGCTTCTTTAATTTATCTTATAAATAGTGGCCTCAATACTAACACAAAAACAGGAAATGACTACTCAGTTCTCTATCCTGAATATGTTGGTTATACACTGAACAGTGATAGTTCTTACAGCAATGATTCAGAACTAACTTCTGATTTATTTAATTACGCTGAGAAACATGATGGGCTTTATGTTAATCCTATAAGATTAAACGTTGAAAATAGTGAGGAAAAAAATGTTTTACAACTAAACTATAATTACCTTTTGAAATTCAATATTAAAACATCGGATAACAAATCGATACTCATAAACAATGATAATACGTCCGGTATTGTAGTGGTATCAGATAAGTTGAAGCCTCACTTAAAAGATATAAAGAAATTTTATGCTTCTTCATCATCTTTTTCTTCACCAACTATCCATTATTATTTCATGAAAGATAATCAAAAGTTTAAACTTCTAGATGGTAGTAATGGGAATATAACTCCCGATTTATTGGAAATATATACATCAAAAAATGTAGGACAAAATCTTGATGCTTTACATAATGCAACAATGAAGTTTAAAATCCTTGGTACAAAAGACAAAACTTATAATTCTATTAAAAAAATACTAAAAAAACATGGACAATTGGAAACTCACCCATCTTTAATCACAGTGAATAATATTAATAGGTCTGATTATTTATCATCTATTGGAAACCCTTTAAGTTATACTGTAACTAATGGTTTAATAATACTGATCTTTTTATCTATGATTTTATCTACTACTTTCTTTTATTTCGAATTTTATAAAAAGAAAATCGCTGTCAGTTATCTTTACGGAATGTCATACTTGAAAACGTACAAATCTTTATTTGTGCTGCTCTCTATACAAGGATTAATCTTCTTAATTTATGGAGCACTACAACAAAATAGAATTATTATTTTAGAAGCTTTATTATTATATTTTATGATTGAAATCATAATAACAATCTTGCTTTCTAAAAAGTTACAAAAAAAATTAATGTTAAATTTTTTAAAAGGAGAGTAGTATGTTAAAAATTGAAAACTTAAATAAAAGTTATAAAAATAATCATATTTTTAACAACTTTAACTTAGAAATTCCTAAAGGAAAAATGGTGGCGATATATGGTTCTAGCGGTTCTGGTAAATCTACACTTTTGAATATAATTGGGCTCGTGGAAGATTATGATGATGGTAAATATTACTTTGATGGGTCTTTTGCTCCTCCTTTTAACAGTACGACTGCACTAAAACTACGTCGAAATACCATTTCATATTTATTTCAAAATTTTGCGTTAATTGAAGATGAAAGTATAGAAAAAAATTTAAATATTAGCTTAGTGTATTCTAAAATGTCTAAAAAAGAAAAACAAAAAAAAATGAAACACTTTTTAAAAAAAGTAAATATTGAACATCGACTAAGTACAAAAATTTACAGCCTTTCTGGAGGGGAGAAACAACGTGTCGCTATTGCTAGAGCATTATTAAAAGATAGTAAAATAATACTAGCAGATGAACCTACTGGTTCTCTAGATTTAAAAAATAGAAATGAAGTTATAAGATTACTACGAGACGAAGTAGATATAGCAGGTAAAACAGTCATAATTGTAACTCACGACCCGTACATTAAAGAACAAAGCGATTTGGTTATCAATATTTAAGAATTTCCCTATCAATAAATCCGCAGCAACAAAATAAAAACATGGCTAGCAGTTTGCTTAGCCGTTTTTATTTTGTTGCTGCGAACCGAGGGGGTTAAGGGTGGAGCTTTGCTCCCCCTTACAAGCACCACAATAGTCACAAAGTGGCTAGCTTGTGGGTTGCTTGCCAAGCCTTTATTATCATTTTAGCATTGAAGGGTCGAGCTTGAGCGTCGACACGAAAAATGTTAAAATGATAATATGAACGGAACTTTCATGGAAAGGCGGGTTTTATGAGCGAACTATCAAATATGGCTAGCAATAAAAAGGCAGAACCAAATCGGAAAGCACCCAAACAAATAAGTTTCAGAGTGAGCGAATCGGAATATTTAAATCTTGAGCGCTCAGCGAAAGTTTTAAATATTTCGGTGCCGGCTTTTGTCAAAAAGAAGGCACAAGGCGCTCGTGTGGTTGCACCTAAAATTAATCCAGACGATTCAAAAGAGATCGCTCGCCAGTTGGCAGCACTCGGTAATAACGTAAATCAAATCGCAAAAAGGCTCAATCAAATCGAATTCGCGGATACAAACACACAGGAGCTCATCTCAGCCGATTTAACACGTACCTTGAATGGTTTGGGGGAAATATGGCGACAACTCACATAAAACGTTCTTCTGGCGCTTCTAGGCTCGTCAATTACGCTGAAAAAAGAGCTGTTCAAAAAGACGGACACAATATTGATATTGATTACGCTAAATCAGAATTGAAACAAGTCCGTGAAATTTACGGTAATAAAGGGTCAACACAAGCCTATGCTTCAAGAGTGGCTTTCTCTCCAAAAGAATTTGACCCTAAAAACACACAAGACCAAATCAAAGCACTTGAAATTGCCAAGGAAATCTATTCTACCGCTTATCCCAACCAACAAGTCGCTTTATACGTGCATAATGACACCGATTCGCTCCACGTTCACGCTGTAATTGGAGCGATTGACCTACAGACAGGTAAGAAAATGCACGGAAATTGGCAACAATATCGTGAGAGGCTCGTTAAAATCACCGATAAAGTCGTAGAAAGACACGGTTTAGAGGTAACAATTCCTAAGCATAAGCCTGAAAAGCGGTCTTTGGCGGAAATTAAAATGAAAGAGCGAGGACAAGTGCCTTGGAAAGATAAAATTAGAAGTGCGATTGATACAACCATGCGAGAAGCTCATATAAGCGATTTTAAGAACTTTAAAGAAAAACTTGAATATTTATCCGTAAATGTCATTGAACGGGGCAGAGACCTCACATACAGCCTCACAGGCACTAATTATAAAGCACGTGGACAAAAACTTGGTGACGATTATAAAAAGGAGACCATTTTTAATGAGTTGGACAGACGAAAACAACGACAACTTGAGCAGTCAGGAACAGAATTTAGTCTCTCTTGGCTTAAGGGACGTGGAGAACGCATTAAACAAGAACAACAAGCTCGTCAAAACCTTGCAAAAAGAGCAGAGCGAGTACAAACAGACACTCTTTCAAGCCGTCAAAGCACAGTTTCGAGCGGAAATGACCGCCCTAGA